>NZ_JCABYM010000106.1:5204-146782 GCF_059499385.1 Limnoglobus sp.
GAGGACCGGCGTGGAGGGCGGTTCGGCGGCGCGCTTGTGGGGCAACTGCTGGGGGGGTACCAATCGCACGCGGTGATCTCCGGCGGCTATATAAGAACGGCTCCCCGCGAATCGCCCTTCATTCCGTTCCCGTCGTTGCCGATCATTCTCGATGCCCCGGAGACCGACCGATGCTGAACCGCCGCTTCGCCGCCTTCGCGTTCTTCGCCAGCTTCGCGCCGGCCACGGCCCAGGCCCCGCCGCTGCCGCTGCCGCCGACGGCGCTGGCGAAGGCCGCGGAGGTGGTGAACCTGCCGCGGCCGGAGAACCTGGAGGAGATCGACCCGAAGACGTTGTCCGTGAAGCGGGTCACCGGTGCGTGGCAACTCTGGGCGAACGACAAACTCTTCCGCACGTTCGGCGACGCCGCCGACGACGCCAACGACGTGGCCCGCACGATCCGCGAACTCTACCCGCAACGGTGGGGGCGGATCGGCACCGACCGCGTCGTCGTCGAGTACGGGCTGACGCCGGACAAGGACCAGAACCTCGTCGCCCCGCAGGTGGCCGGGTTCGCCCGCACGTTCGTCGCGATGGACCCGAAGACGCTGAAGGTCGAGCGGGTCCGCGGCATGTGGTGCCTGCGGGACGCCGGCAACCTGTTCCTCAACTTCGGCCTCCACCGGCAGGACGCGGAGCAGGCGCTCGCCGTCGCGCGGAAGTACGGGTTCAACCGCATCGGCACGGTCGGCCGGAAGGACGCCGTGATGACATTCTTCACCCGGCAGGACGAGGAACTGGCCCTGGCCGTCGCGCGGGCGTCCGCGTTCAACCGCCCCGGCGACCCGAAGCCCGCCCCGCCGCCGGTGAGCCTCCCGGCCAACGTGACGTTCAAGATGCAAGCCGACGCGATGACCCGTACCGGCATCCCGCTCCCGGCGGTCGGGCCGCTCGGGGAGCGGAAGTTCGTGGACCCGGCGAAGGCCGAGTACGCCGGCGAGATGACGAAGATCGACCCGCGGAAGGTCGAGGCCCGGACGGAGGGCGGCGAGATCGTCCTCGCCAGCGGCCGGGAGGTGCTCGCGCGGTTCGGGATGGACGACTACACCGCCCGCGACGCCGTGCGGGTCGTCCGCGACGCCCGGCTTACGGAGTTCTGCAAGTTCGGCACGGCCGGCGTCACGTTCTACCTGTCGAACGGCCAGGCCCCGCGGAACCTGCCGCTGCACACGCTCGGCCCGCGGTTCGACCCGAACGGGCTGCGGGTGCAAGAAGCGAACCAGAAGTGGTACGTGGCGACCGCGAACAACCAACTGCTGTTCCCGGCCGGCTCCCGCCCGGAGGCGGAGGCGCTGGTGAAGGTGGTCCAGGCGTTCGGGTTCGACCAGCTCTGCACGCTCGGCCCCGGCGGGAAGCCGGCGATGGTCGTCCTGGCGAAGGCCCGCTGACCCCTACCGCCGGTCGTTCCACTCGGGCGACCGGTACTTCTCCGCCTCGATCCGCTTCGCGAGCGCCACCTCGTCCGCCGTCCAGTCGCCGGCCTGAAACTGCCACCCGAACGCGTCCCGTAACCCGTCGCGGAAGCCGGGCATCAAATCGACGACCGGCACGACCCGCCCGGACAGCTCCGCGACGCCCGGCAATTCCGGCCCGTGGCGGCTCTGCGAGAGCAGGATCGTGCCGTGCTGCAACAATGCGCCGCGGAGCTTCCGCTGCGCGCTGCCGACGACCTTCGCCCCGTTCACCAACAGGTCGCCGGGCGTGTGGTGAAGGAAGCAAAGGAAGTCGTCGAGCTTCTTCTCCTCGCCGCAGACGACGGCGTGTGCGTTCACGCCCTGCGTCTTCAGCCAGTCGCGGAGGACGTGATGCACGCGGCAAATCCACGAGTCGCCGGCCGGGATCGTCGCGGCCGCGGCCGGTAGCGCCAGCGAGTACGTGACCTCGTGCGGGGTGTGGTGCAGGATGGCCGCCCCGCCGGACGCCCGCCGCACCCACGGCAGGTCGCGGTCCACGGCCATTTTCGACTGGAAGTACCCAAGGCTGAGCGTCGCCTCCGACCAGTGGTAGAATCGGAACGACGCGACGCCGCCGTCGGCCGCGGCGTGAAGCATCGCCTCGTCGCGGGCCATCTGCTCCGGGCCGGGGGCGGTGAGCGGCGGCAACTGGCGGACGGTCGGCATGGTTCACCAGAGTAGTAGGCACACTCCGTGTGCCGTCTTCGCGAATTCGTGTCTTCGAGAATTCGCGGAAGCTTTTGCGGGCGGGCAGGTTTCGCGGAATCTCGAAGACTCGATTCCGCGGACGGCACACGGAGTGTGCCTACTACTATGTCCCTCCGTTAGAATAGAACCGACGGACCTGCCTTTCCTCGGAGTCAGGACGATGACCGACGACGTGATAGCCTCGGCCGACACCACGCGGGAGGAGCGCATCCCGCCGCGGCAGGTGCGGACGGTCAAGTGGCCGATCCTCCACGCCGGCGAGGTCCCGCCGTTCGACCCGGCGGCCTGGGACTTCACAATCTTCCCGGCCCCGCTCGTGTCGCCGCTGGCGCGGTTCACCTGGGACGAGTTCGCGAAGCTGCCGCGGGTGCGAGTCCACGCGGACATGCACTGCGTCACGCGATGGAGCAAGCTCGACAACCTGTGGGAGGGCGTCGCCACGCGGGAGCTGCTCAAGCACGTCACCGTGTCGCCGGAAGCCAAGTTCGTGATGGTCCACTGCGAGTACGGGTTCTCGACGAACCTGCCGATCGCCGACTTCTTCGGCGACGACTGCCTGTTCGCGTTGAAGCACGACGCCCAGGACCTGACGCCGGACCACGGCTACCCGGTCCGGCTGGTCGTGCCGAAGCTGTACGCCTGGAAGAGCGCGAAGTGGGTGCGGGGCGTGGAGTTCATGACCGAGGATCGCCCCGGCTTCTGGGAGCGGTGGGAGAACGGCGGCTACCACATGCGCGGCGACCCGTGGGCCGAGGAGCGGTTCCGGCCGGAGGGGTGATTCTTCCCTGGGACCGCGGGCGTCCCGCCCGCCCACCTTCCCGGCTTCTGGAACCTGTCTTGCGCGGCGGGGGCCGTGGCGGGCGGGACGCCCGCGGTCCCAGGGGTCACACGTACAAGTGGCCCTCGTGCCGGTAGCGGGGGTGGCGGGCGATGGCCCGGTGGTCGGCGGCGGCCACCGCCCGCGCCGCGCCGACGGCCGCGATCACCGCGTCCAGCGCGTCCCCGCCGGGGTTCCGCATCATGATCCGTTGGAACGCCGGCGCGATGTCTACCCCGCCCCGTAGCCAGTCGAGGATGGCGTGCCGCGTCCGTCGGCGGAGCGGCGTGAGCGGCCCGCCGGCCGGCTGCTTGTAGTTCTGGTGCGGCACCCGCACCCGCTTCAGCACGGAGCCGGGGCAGCACTCGACGACGACCCGCCGCGCCCGCGACAGCTTCCGGTACTGGAACGGCAGCACGGCCGTCCCCGGCGAGCGGCGGAGGGGGTTCACGACATCCCGCATCCCGAAGAACGTCTGGAAGATGATGCGGTAGTGGAACGTGTCGAACGGCGTGCGGGCCTCCGCGTCCGACGCCCGCAGAATGTGCTTGCGGCGGACGAGCTTCGTGGCGCGGCGGACGCACTCGAGGCCGCACCCGTAGGCGTCCTCCTCCCACGCGGCGAGGAACGCGAACTGGTCGGCCCACGGCGTCCCGCGGGGGAACAACTCGACCGGCAGCCCGAACGGGAAGTCGAACCCCCACAGGGCGGCGTCCGAGGATCGCACGAGTTCGACGAGGTACCGCAGCGCCGGCTCGCGGTCGGCCGTGCCACAGTACGCGGCTATCGATCGGAGGTCGGTCAATTTGAACCGGTGGCGCGCGGGGATGAGTTCGGCGACCCAGATGTTGTCGCCGGCCTTCCTCGCGCCGCTGAAATCGACGCCGTAGAACCGCTCGAAGTATGGCAGTTGCATGGGAGAGTTGAGCGTACTCGTGGGAGGGGTGGTTGGGGAGGTCGGTTGAACGCTTCCGACCGTCATGGCCGTAGCGTGGCGGTCACAATCGCGACTGTCTTGTGGAACCCTGAGCGGAAGCGACGGGGTGAGGGACACTGACCCACACCCCGTCGCTTCCGCTCAGGGTTCCACAAAACCGGCCATCGTTTCGTAGAAGGGGAGGAGCCGATGCGGACCGAACGCGAGAAGATGATCGCCGGGGAACTGTACGACGCGCTCGACCCGGAGTTGGTGCAGGCCCGCGAACGTGCCCGCGACCTGTGCTGGGACTTCAACGCCACCCGCGAGCGGGAGCAGGACCGCCGCCGGGAGATCACGACGCAGCTGTTCGCCCGCGGCGGCGACACCGTCTGGCTGCAACCCCCGTTCTTTTGCGACTACGGGTCGAACGTCCGGCTCGGCGAGCGGGTCTACTTCAACTTCAACTGCGTCATCCTGGACGTGTGCGAGGTGACGATCGGCGACTTCGCGTTCTTCGGCCCGGCGGTGCAAATCTACGCGGCCACGCACCCGCTGAACGCGGCCCTGCGGCGGACGCAGGAGTTCGGCAAGCCGGTGGTCATCGGGTCGGACGTGTGGGTCGGCGGCGGCACGATCATCTGCCCCGGCGTGACGATCGGGTCGCGGACGGTCATCGGCGCGGGCAGCGTCGTGACGAAGGACATCCCCGACGGCGTCGTCGCCGTCGGGAACCCGTGCCGGGTCGTGAAGACGATCGCGGAGTAGGGGCTGAAACGCCCGGCGAGCCGAACGCCGTAAGGCGTCGGGTGAGTGTAGTACACTCACCCGACGCCTTACGGCGTTCGGCTCGCCGGGAACGTCACTCGCCGGACCCGCCGGCCTTCTCCTTCAGCTTCTCACTCTCGTTCGTGACCTTGAACTCGGCCTTCAACAGCGCCAGCACCGTTTCCCGCTGCTTGCGGAACGCCTCCCGCTGGTTCTCGCCGCGGATCGCGTTCGACATCTGGGACGGGGCCATCCCGTCCAGGATGTTCTTCGCCCGGAAGATCTCCAGGTCCGACCGGTCGCGGTCCAGCAGCATCGTCACGTAGTAGATGTCGTTCGGCCGGTTCGCCTCCAGCAGCGTCGTGCCGAGCGGCTTGTCCTTCGCCTCCAGCAGGTCCGTCATCATCTTCTCGGTCGGGTACAGCAAATCCTTCTTCAAGAGGTGCTGCAACCCGAACGGCACGGCCTGCTCGCTGCGGGCCTGCACGTCGAACGGGGACGGCCGCTCCAGCCGGATCGGGGCGACCTTGTCGATGATGAAATACCGGGACCGCCCCATCGCCGCGGGGTCGTTGCCGTACTTCTCCTGCTCGAACTTGGCGTGGGCGTCCCGCGCGATCATGCTGAGCTTCGTCATCTGGTTCTCCGCGCCCTCGGCCTTGACCCGCTCGTCGATCCGCGCCTTCAGCGCCTCGGCCGCCTGCTTGGCCAACTCGCGGGCCTTCGCCCGCCGCCACGCGGCCTCGACCTTCGCCCGCGCGTCCTTGAACTCGCGGGGCGTCTTCGCCTCCTCAACGTCCGTCCGCCACACCAGGTACGTCGGCTCGCCGTCCCGCAGCGACACCGGCGCGCCGGTCATCGCGTTCGCGTCCGGGTACGGCTGCGGGTCGTAGAAGCTCAGCGCGTTGCGACCGTCGCGGGACGCGCCCTGGAAGAACCGCGGGCCGAACGGGATCGGCACGTCGCTCAGCCCGTGGCCCCGCTCCTTCTTCTCGGCCAGCACGGCGAGGCCTGGGTCGTCGCCCATCGAGTACTGGTCGTGGAACGCGGTCGAGCCGCCGGCCTTCAGGCCCCGCTCGGCCACGTACTTGTCCACGTAGCTACGCGCGTCCGACTTGTCCTTCTTCGCCCCGAGCCGGGTAAGTTCGGTCGTGAACGCCGCCAGGTCCTTCTCGGCCTGCGTCCGCGTCACGTTCTTCTTCACGTCGGCGAGCAACTCGTCCCGGACGACCGGCAGCGGCAGCGGCTTCGGCATCGCCGCCCCGGCGGCCAGCACGTCGCCGAGGGCGTTCGACCCGGCCGCCGTCCCCGGCGATAGGAGGATCGCCAGCACGCGGGCGCGGTCGTTCCGCTCGAACTGCATCGCCCGTTCCTTCATCATCACGAACACGGACGCCGGGGTGCCGTTCGTCAGGTGCGACCCGACGAGCGTGGCCAGCCCGGCCGCCACGACCTGCGGCCGGACGATGCTGTTGTCCAGCATCCGCGGGTCGCTCGGCGACTCCCACTGGTTGGTGAGCTGGAACTCGAACCGGTCCCGATACCCGGCGTAGGCGGCCTGCAACTGCGGGTCCGGGAACGTCAGCGCGACCGGGGCCGTGAACGGCGACATCGCCCCGAAGTTCAACGCCGCCAGCCGGACGCCGGCCTCGTTCAGCTTGAACGCGTCCTCGCCGAGCTTCTTGAAGTACGGCTCGGTCCCGGTCACCTCCAGCCACCCGAGCTTCAACTTCCGCGGCTCCCGGAAGCCGGGGGTCTCCTTCATCGGGTCCGGCTCGACGTTCTTGTACTTGTCGAACAGCTCCCGCAGCTCGGCCTCGGTCGGCTGCGCCGTCACCTTGTCCAGGAAGTTTTCCGCCGGCACACTCATGAGCGCGTACGTCGCGGCGTCCGTCTGCTCCTTGTAGAACTTGAACACGTCGTACGCCGGGGCCGCCGGCGGCCCCTGGCCCATCACGATCCGGAACGCGGTGCGGACCTTGAACTCGTCGGCCAGGGCGGCCAGCAGCTTGGCCCGGCTGAAGTTCGTCTTCGCGCCGAACCCCTTCTCGACGGCGTTCCACAACTCGGCCGTGAGCTGGTTGCCGAACTCCTCCTTCACCATCGCCGGGGCGTCGTCCGGCCGGATGCCGATGCCGAGCTTGTCCGCCTTGCGGAGCCACAGGTCGAACTCCAGCCGGTCCTCGTTCGTGGCGGCGCGGCCGCGGCTGCCGCCGACCTCGTAGAAGTACCCGACCCGCGTGATGAGGTCGCCGAGTTCGTCCAGCCGCATCAGGTCGGTCGCCGCCTTCGCCAGGTCCTGGTCGGCCGAACTCGCGGTCGGCGCGCCCATCAGCCCGCGGATCTGCATCTGCACCCGCTGCCGGTTGGTCTGCTGCATCTCCTGGATCGTGTTCTGCGACAGCGGAATGTTGTTTTGCTGGTAGAGCTGGATGAGCCGCATGTCGAGGTAGTTGGGCCGCACGCGGAGGAAGTCTTGCAGCGCGTCCTGCGCGGCCTTGCCGGCGGTCTTGACGTTCTCCCGGAGGTACTCGTCGAGCTGCTGCGAGATGCGGCCGTGCATCTCGACCATGAACTGGTTCGCGAGCGTGCGGTTGTCCTCGATCTGGGCGAGGTCGGCGTCGTACACCTTGCGGCCGTCCACCACGGCCAGGACTTCCTTGCCGCGGTTCTTGAAGCTGCCGAGCCAGCCGGGGATCCACTGGAAGAAGTCGCCCTGCCCGAACGACAGGACGAAGGTGAACATCACGAAGATCGTCAGGGCCGCGAACGCCGTCTTTTGGTTCCGGCGGAAGAAATCGAAGGGATTGTAGGCCATTGCCGTGCCTCAAGTTACGACCGCGGGGCCGGGCCGTGTTGTTGGCTACCGGCTTGACGGCGTGTATATCGCTGTACTACAGGTGAGGGAGTTTTTCCTTTGCCCTGGACCTACGATTGTACGAAATGCGCGGGTCGTAACAACAGCAAGATACGGAGTGACGCCGGTGCCTACCCCCCGCAAGAAGCCCGCGGCCGAGAAGAAGCCGACCGCCAAGAAGGCCCCCGTCAAGAAGCCGACGAAGAAGGCCGCGGTCGAGAGTGCGCAAGTGCCGACGGGCGTGGAGCCGGCGGCCGCGCGGCGGACCCGCACGAAGGCGGCCGCCGCGAACGGCACGCCCCCCGCGACCGGCGGCGGGCGGAAGTACGACCTCGTCATCGTCGAGTCGCCGGCGAAGGCGAAGACGATCAACAAGTACCTCGGCAGCAACTACAAGGTGCTCGCCAGCTACGGCCACGTCCGCGACCTCGCCACCAACAAGAAGGGCGTGAAGGACGAGGAAGTGCAGGGCATCAACATCTCGGACGGCTGGAAGCTGCGGTACGTCGTGGACGCGGGCAGCAAGAACAAGGTCCGCCGCGGCCGCCGCACGCAGCGCGAAATCCTCGACGAGTTGCAGGCGGCCGCGTCGAAGGCGAACCGCGTCCTGCTGGCGAGCGACCCCGACCGCGAGGGGGAGGCGATCGCGTGGCACATCGCCGACGAGTTGCAACTCGACCCGGCGACGACGTACCGGATCACGTTCCAGGAGATCACGAAGTCGGCCATCCAGAACGCGCTGGCCCACCCGGAAGCGATCAACATGGATCGCGTGAAGGCGCAGGAAGCGCGGCGGGCGATGGACCGGGTCGTCGGGTTCCCGCTCTCGAACCTGCTGGGCGAGAAGGTGCAGTACGGCCTGAGCGCCGGCCGCGTGCAGTCCGTGGCCGTGCGGCTGATCGTCGAGCGGGAACTGGAGATTGAGGCGTTCAAGAGCGAGGAGTACTGGAAGCTGACGGCGCTGCTGACGCCGGACGGCAGCGGCGTGACGTGGAAGGCGAACCCGGCCAAGAGCAAGATTTTCGCGAAGAAGAAGGTCGAGAAGCCGGAACCGGCCCCGGACGCGAAGCCGGCGGAGGGTGCGGAGGCGGAACACCATGAGGAAGAGGAAGAGAAGTCCGGCATCCCCGCGCCGCCGGTCGGGGCGTTCCTGGCGGAACTCGCGAAGTGGAACGACGCCGACGCCGCGCTGAAGTCCGAGGCGGACATCGACGCCGTGCTGAAGGAACTGGCCGGCAAGCCGTTCGTCGTCACGAAGGTCGAGCAGAAGGACCAGCAGCAGAAGCCGAAGGCCCCGTTCACGACCAGCACGATGCAGCAGGACGCGAACCAGCGGCTGCGATTTACCGCGAAGCGGACGATGGACACGGCCCAGCGCCTCTACGAAGGGGTGGAGCTGTCCGGCCTCGGGCCGACCGCGCTCATCACGTACATGCGGACGGACAGCACCCGCATCTCCGGCGACGCGCTCAACGCCGTCCGGGGGCACATCCAGGAGAAGTTCGGCCCCCGGTATCTGCCCGAGAAGCCGAACTTCTACAAGACCGGCAAGTCGGCCCAAGAGGCGCACGAGTGCGTCCGGCCGACGGACGTGGGCATGACCCCGCAGCGGGCGCAGTCGCTCGGCCTCGCCGGCGACCAGTTGCGGCTGTACACGCTCATCTACAACCGGTTCGTCGCCAGCCAGATGACTTCGGCGATCTTCGCCGTAACGAAGGTGGACATCGCGGCCGGGCCGGGGCTGTTCCGCACCACGGGGCGCATCCTGAAGTTCGACGGCTTCTTGAAGGTGCTTCCGCCGGGCAAGCGGGAGGACACGGAGCTGCCGCCGCTCGCGGAAAAGCAACCGCTAACGAAGCTCGACCTGTTCGGCACGCAGCACTTCACGCAGCCGCCGCCGCGGTTCAACGACGGGTCCCTGGTGCGAGAGTTGGAAGAGGAGGGCATCGGCCGGCCGAGCACGTACGCGAGCATCATCCAGACGATCCAGGACCGCGGGTACGTGACCGTGAAGGACCGCCGGTTCTTCGCGACCGGCCTCGGCAAGGTCGTCACGGAACTGCTGAAAGCGCACTTCCCGAAGATCATGGACTACAAGTTCACGAGCCACTTCGAGGAAGAACTCGATGACATCGAAACCCGCAAGTTCCAGTACGAGGACGTGCTGAACGAGTTCTGGGGCAGCTTCGCGAAGGAACTCGAAACGGCGAAGGGCGAGATGCCGCAGCGCCGCGGCGGGATCGAGACGGGCGAGAAGTGCCCGAAGTGCGGCCGGCCGCTGTTGGAACTCATCAGCCGCAAGACGAAGAAGCCGTTCGTCGGGTGCAGCGGCTACGCGGACGAGACGAACCCGTGCCGGTACATCGTCGGCGTCGTCGAGCCGGAGGTGACGGACATCCCGTGCCCGAAGTGCGGCAAGTTCATGCTGAAGCGGGTCGGCAAGACCGGCCCGTTCCTCGGCTGCTCCGGCTACCCGGAGTGCAAGACGACGATGAACTTCGGCCCGGACGGCGTGCCGGTGCTGTCGGCGATCGAGACGGAGTACAAGTGCGAGAAGTGCGGCTCGCCGATGGTGAAGCGGGAGGGCAGCCGCGGGCCGTTCTTCGGCTGCACGGCCTACCCGAAGTGCAAGAACATCGTGGACGTGGGGCCGGACGGCACGCCGGCGAAGCCGGTGGACACCGGCATCAAGTGCGACAAGTGTCAGTCCCCGATGACGATCAAGCGCGGCCCCCGCGGCCCGTTCCTGGCGTGTACGGCCTACCCGAAGTGCCGCAACGCGAAGGCGCTGACGGCCGAGTTGAAGGAACAGCTCAAGGACCAGATTCCGGCCCCGCCGCCGAAGAAGGAGATGCCGAAGGTCGAGATCGCGGACACGTGCCCCGAGTGCGAGGGGCCGATGCGGTTGCAGAAGTCGCGGTTCGGCGGCCGGTACTTCCTGGGGTGCTTGAAGTACCCGAAGTGCAAGGGGACGAAGAAGGTGTCGCCGGCGCTCGAGGAGCAGATTCAAAAAGCGGAAACCGAAGCCGCGCCCGTTTAGCGTGCGACCCGTCGGGTCGCACGCTAAACGGGTCGTCGCGTCGGGTACGGCACGACGAACGGCCACGCCTGCGGTTTGAACCCGGCGCCGATCGGGTTGTTCTCGACGTACCGGATCGTCCGTAGGATCGCCTCCTCGTCGAACAGGTACACCACCCACCACTTCCGCCCGAAGCAACACGGAACGGTCCCGTCTTCTTCCTGGTGCTTCAAGAACGGGTGGACGCACTCGCCGACGAGCTGCTTCGTCGCGTCCCCCTTCAGCAAGTTCGCCACGTACTCGATGTCGTAAGTATGCCGCGCCACCACGAGGTGGAAGTGGTCCGGCATCACGGACGCGGCCCACATCGTCGCGTTCGACTTCTCGACGTACACGCCGACGCCCCGCATGATCGCGCGGGCCTGCACGCCGTTGAACAACACGGGCGGGTACTTCAACTTCTTCTTCGCCGCCAGCCGCCGCTTGCGGTCGTGCGGCACGCGGGCGACCGACCGGTGCGTCGTCACCTTGGTCGCGGGTCCGAACTCGTGCAGGTCCGGGTTCCGCACGACCTCCGACCACGACCCCCGCGGGTCGTTCGGCAGCCAGAACCCGTACGCGCTCACGATCAGGTGGTACGCCAGCACCGGACGTTTCCCCTGCATCGCGTTCTCCTGTAAGATCAACTCCGACCCCAAGCATACCCGCCCGCCCGGCCTGTTCAAGTGTTTATCCCGGAGTGCCCCCATGCGTCCGATCGCGCTCGCGCTGCTGTTCGCCGTCGCCCTCGGGTGCGGCAAGAAGGGGCTGCCCACAGCGACCGTCGGCAACCAGACGCCGGTGTCGAAGGTCAACCTCCGCCGCCCGGTCGAGCTGACCCGCACGCAGCAGAAGATCATCGTCGCCACCGTCGAGCAGGTCGGCGCGCTGGAGGCGAAGCAGACGACGGAGATCGCCGCCGGCGTGTCCGGCGTCGTGGACGCGGTCCTGTTCGAGGAAGGCGACGTGGTCGCCCCGGCGAGCAAGACGCCGCTGGTGAAGATCGACCAGGAGAAGTACACGACCGCCTACGACGCGGCCGTGTCGTCCGAGGCCGCGGCGAAGGCGAACTACGACCGCGCCAAGGACGTGTCCGACCGGTCGAAGGGCGGCGGGTTCTCCGAGGCCGAGCGGCGGCAGACGGACGAGATGATGAAACAAGCCGAGGCCCAGTTCTTCGTCGCGAAGTCGAACCTCAAGCTCGCGAAGCACAACCTCAACCGGTCGTCCGTGCCGGCCCCGTACCGCGGGCAGATGAACCAGAAGAAGATCACCCCCGGCAGCTACGTGAAGGAGGAGACCGTCATCGGCACGATCGCCGACCTGAGCGAGATCCGCGTCGTCGGGTTCGTGCCGGAGTCGGTCGCCCCGCTCATCCGCGACCGGATGGAGCAGCGGCCGAAGGTCGTCGCGGCGAGAAGCATCGCCGCCGCGCTCGCCGGGGCCGACGGCGGGTGGGGCGGCGTCGCGTCGCGGCTGCTCGTCGAGGCGAACCAAGTGCCGAGCGGGTACGACCCGGAGTTCAGCGTGCCGTCGCTGCCGCGGCGGACGTTCCGCGGGCAAATCTTCTACATGAGCACGGTCGCCGACCCGACGACGCACATGTTCGAGTGCAAGGCCCGCATCGACGGGACCGACCCGCACTTCGCGGCGCTCAAGCCCGGCTTCACCGCCCGCATCCGGTTCCCCTACGAGAGCACGCCGGACGCCGTCGTGGTTCCCGAAGAGTCGGTCCGGGCGACGGAACGCGGGTTCCTCGTGTTCGTCGTCGAGAAGCGGCCGGGCAAGGACGGCCAGGCCGAGTGGGTGGCGAAGTCCCGCCGGATCGAGCCGGGGGCGCGGTCGCCGGGCTGGGTCGAGGTGAAGGCCGGGCTGTCGCCGGGCCAGTGGGTGGTGCAGCGTGGGGCGGAGGCGCTCGACGACGGCGTACCGGTCCGCGTGCCGGACGACCAGCTCAAACTCCTGGACGCGAAGTAATGCCGTTCCAGTCGAACCCCGCGCTGGAGGCGGCCGTGATCGCGGACGCGCACTCGGACGTGCCGCGGCTGGTGTACGCCGACTGGCTGGACGAGCACGGCGACGACGTGCGGGCCGAGTTCATCCGCATCCAGTGCCGGCTGCACGAGGTGTCGCCCGCGGACGAGGAGTGGATCGACCTGACCGAGCGGCAGACCGAGCTGTGCGAAATCTTGCAGGCGGGCTACGTCGGCTTCCCCGACGTTCCGAAGGAGCTGGACGAGCAGACGCACTTCACCGCCAGCGCCTACACCGGTTCCGAAGTCGCCCGCGGCCGGTTCGAGCGTGGCTTCCCATACCTGGTCGACCACACGACGCCGCTCGGCCGGCCGGGGCCACCGATCCCGACGCCCGAGGAGTTCGCCGTCTTTCTGAAACACCTACCGAAGCTCGTGGCCGCCACCACCCTCCGCGCCCTGAGCGTGGGTAACCTGCCCTCCGGCCTGTTGGGCGACTTGTTGAATCATCCCGCCTTTCAGGAGTTTACCGGGCTGACGCTGGGCTTTAGTTACCTGTCGCGTGACGACCACGAGGCGGTGTTCGACGCCCTTGCGAGCGGCACGGCAACCCGCAACCTTCGACAGTTCCGACTGCACGGGGGTGTGCCCGCTAGGTCGCTCAAGTTGTTGGCGCAGGCGGACGCGCTGGCGGGCGTCCGGCGACTCTTCCTCCAGGGCTTCGGCGGGACGGCCGCCGACGTACGGCGGCTCGTTGCCGGTCCCTTGTTCCAACGCCTCCGCCACTACGAGAGCAACTGGCTGTCGTTCAAGGAGTCGAAACCGCTTCTCGACGGCCTCGCCAAGTTGCCGCACCTACACACCCTGGAACTGCCCCAAGGCGAGCACCTCGCGCGGTCCGGGTTGACGGGGCGGGCGTTCCCGGCGCTCGGCCGACTGATCGGCAGTCTCGCGCCCGATGCCCACGCCCTCGGTGCCTACGCGAAGGCCAAGCTCCCGCACCTCCGGGTGCTCGACGGGTCACGCGGGGGCATGAAGAACGCCGAGTTCGCGCAGCTCTCGCGTTGCCCGTGGTTCGAGCAACTGTTGTCCCTCGACGTCAGCTCGCATCAGATCGGTGACAAGGGCGTCCTCGCCCTCGCGACTCATCCCGTCGCCGTCACGATCCGCAGGCTGTACCTCGGCGACAACGCCTTCGGCAAGAAGGGCCTGCTCGCGTTCGGCACGCGGTTCCCGAACCTGACGACGCTGCACTTGGGGTCGTACCTGAAGCGGCGGGCGACCGAGGCGGACGTGGCCGAGTTCTTAGCGAAGGTCGAACTGCCGGGGCTGCGGGCGCTCGACCTGATGAATTGGCCCGTCGGCCCGTCCGGCGCGAAAGCGCTGGCCGCGAACCCGGCGTTCGCGAGCCTGTCGCGGCTCGGGCTGTGCGACTGCAAGATCGGCGACGCCGGGGTGAAGGTGCTGCTCGCGTCGCCGCACCTGGGCAATCTGCGGTCGCTGAACCTGGAGAACAACGGCGTGACGAAGGCGGCCGAGGGGTTCCTGAAAGCCGGGGCGCTGCCGGGCCTCCGCTACCTGGACTTGCAGGACAACAAGCTGCCGAAGGCCGTGCGGGCGAGGTTCTACGCGACGGATTTACCGTTCGTCGTCCGGTTGCCGCGGGATTGAGTGGCCAACGTTATATAGCCGCCGGCTTGCCGGCGGGGTTTTGCGACCCCTAAACCCCGCCGGCAAGCCGGCGGCTATATAGATGAAACCTCACTTCCGCACGTCCAGCCCGTCGGCCTTCTTCTTCGCCGGCGGAAGGTACAACTCCGGCACGTCGGCCTTCTTCGCCGCCTCGGCCAGCTTCTTGAACTCGGCCGTCGTCAGCCCTTCGAACTCCGACAGGTGCGCCGCCAACTGCTTCCCCAACTCGTCGGCCAGCTCCCGCTGGGCCTTCGTCGGCGGGCCGTCGCCGTCGGTCACGTTGCCGAGCAGCCACGTCAACTGCGAGTACAGCATCGCCCCGCCGCGGGCGGCGAAGATGTCGTACACGATCTTCGCCTTCGGGTTGTGCAGCTTCTCCTCCACGGCCGTCAGCCTCTTCGCATACTCGGCCTCGGCCTTCAACAGGTCCTTGGCGGCCGCGTTGTCCTTCAGCAACTCCTTGCGGAGAGTGATCTGCTTCTGAAGTACGCGAATCCGCAGCACCGCCTCCGTCAGCGCGTCGATCCGGTCACGGACCTTCAGCGCGAGCGTCTCCTGATCCGTCGTGAACAGCTTCGCGTCGAGCCGCGGGTCGGGCTTCACCTCCACGGTCGTCGTCTGCGTCTCGCCGCCGACGGTCAGCTTCACCGTGAACTTCCCCGGCGACACGGGGACGCCCATGCCGGGGTTGCCGGCGTCCACCTTCGCGCCGGGGATGGTCGCCGCCCCGTCGTGCGTGAAGTCCCACACGAACTTGTTCAGCCCCGCCTTCACCGGCAGCTTGCGGTCCTTCTTCTCCTGCCCGTCCTCGTCGTCGTCGTCCTTCTCGTCCGCGTCCGCCTTGCCGCTCGCCTTCGCGACCAGCTTCCCGTCGGCGTTCAGCACTTCGAGCTTGACCTCGCCCTTCGGCTCCTTTGCGAAGTGGAACCAGACGGCCGCGCCGGACTCCGGGTCGCGGGCCGTGCTGCCGCGGAGGTGGCTCGACACGTTCCCGCCGCCGCCGGCCCACTTCGTCGAAGTCGTCGCGGCGTACAGGTGGACCGGCTTCTCCTTCAGCGAATCGGACCAGCCGCGGACGGCGGCGAGGTCGTCGAGAATCCAGATGCTGCGGCCGTGCGTGCCGACGACGAGGTCGTCGCCCTTCACCTGCAAGTCGTGGACAGGCACGGTCGGCAGGTTCAGTTGCAGCGGCCGCCACGACTTGCCGGCGTCGGTCGAGAGCATGACACCGCGCTCCGTGCCGAGGTAGAGCTGGCCCTTCTTCGTCGGGTCTTCGCGGACGGCCTTCGCGTGCGTGCCGGGGTCCAGCCCGTCCGCGATCTTCGCCCACGTCGCGCCAAAATCGGTCGTCTTCCAGACGTGCGGCCGGTAGTCGTCCATGCGGTGGTTGTCCACGACGAGGAACGCCGTGCCCGCGTCGTGCGGCGACGCCTCGATGCACGTCACCGTCCCCCAGTCCGGCAGTTCCGGCACGTTCTTCGTCACGTCCGTCCAGGTCTTGCAGTCGTCGCGAGTCAGATGCACGCGGCCGTCGTCGCTGCCGGCCCACATCAGGCCCTTCTCCTTCGGCGACTCGGCGAGCGCGAAGATCGTGCAGTACGTTTCCGCCCCGGTGTTGTCGCCGGTGATCGGCCCGCCGCTCCACTGCTGCTTCTGCTTGTCGTCGCGGGTCAGGTCCGGCGACACCTTCTCCCACGTCGCGCCGTTGTCCGTGGTGCGGAACAGGAAGTTCCCGGCGTGGTAGACCGCGCCGGTGTGCTGCGACACGAGAATCGGGGCGGTCCACTGGAACCGGTACTTGTGCTTCGCCGGGTCGATGCCGCTGGGGTTCCACTGGTTGACGGTGATGTTGCGGGCCTGCCGCGTGCGGTGGTCGTACCTCGTCATGATGCCGCCGTACTCGCCGGCGTACACGACGTTCGGGTCTTTCGGGTCGGTGACGCAGTGCCCGGCCTCGCCGCCGCCGACGGAGTGCCAGTCGCCGAGTCCGATGCCGCCCTTCAGGCTGTTGCTCGGCCCGCTCGCGCTGCCGAGGTCCTGCATGCACCCCATGACGCGGTACGGCACGGCGTTGTCCGCGTGGACGTGGTAGAACTGCGTGATCGGCAGCGGCGGGGCGAACCACGTCTTCCCGCCGTCGGTCGAGATGTCCACGCCGCCGTCGTTGGCGCAGATCATCCGGCTCGGGTTCTTCGGGTCGATCCACAGGTCGTGGTGGTCGCCGTGGTGCGGCCCGCGGACCGGCTTGAAGGAGCTGCCGCCGTTGATGCTCTTGAGCAGCGGCACGTTCGGGGCGAACAGCACGTCCGCGTTCGTGGGGTGGACGGTGAGCGTGCTGTAGTACCACGCCCGCTGGCGGAGGGTGCGGTCGTCGCTGCTCAGACTCCACGTCTCGCCGCCGTCGTCGGACCGGAAGAGGCCGCCCTTCTCCGCTTCGACCAGCGCGTACACCCGCGAGGAGACCGACGGCGCGACGGCGACCCCGACCTTGCCCCAGAGGCCGCTCGGCAGGCCGTTCTTCTTCCCGTCCTTCGTCACCGCGTTCTTGAGTGACACCCAAGTGTCACCGCCGTCGCGAGACACGTACAGGTCGCTGCCGGGGCCGCCGCTGGTCATCTCCCACGGCCGCCGCCGCGTCTGCCAGAAGCCGGCGAAGACCACCCGCGGGTTGTTCGGGTCGATGGCCACGTCCGAGCAGCCGGTCTCGTCGTTCTTGAACAGCACCCGCTCCCACGTCTTGCCGCCGTTCTTCGTGCGGTAGACGCCGCGCTCCGGGTTCGGGCCGAAGGCGTGGCCGAGGACGGCGGCGAAACACACGTCCGCGTTCGTTGGGTGGACAGTAACCGCGCCGATCTGCCCGACCTGCTTCCAGACGTGCTTCCACGTCTTGCCGGCGTCGTCGCTCTTGAACAAGCCGGCCCCCGGCGACACGTTGCCGCGGATGTTCGCCTCGCCGGTCCCGACGTACACGACGTTCGGGTCGCTCGCGGCGACGGCGATGCTGCCGATGCTGGCAGTCGGCTGGTCGTCGAAGATCGGCTTCCAGCTCAGCCCGCCGTCGGCGGACTTCCACACGCCGCCGGACGCGGTCGCGGCGTAGTACGTCAGCGGGTCGCCCGGCACGCCGCACGCCCGGCTGACCCGCCCGCCGGCGTAGGGGCCGACCAGCCGGTACTTCACCGCGGCGAACTCCGGCGGCGATTTCGGCTCTTCGGCGAATGAGGGAAAGACGAGCGAGAAGACGAGCGCGAGCGCGGACCAGCTTCGGCACGGCATGGGGATGATCTCGACGGGGTTGATCGCGGAGAGATGCGGTTATCTTAGACCGGGCGAATTGGGGAAGTAATCGGACGTGAGCCGGAAGTTCCGGCGGCGCGGGTCGCGCGGCCGGTACAACCGGAACCCTTGTAGGGCGGGTCAAGGCTCTGCGCCGACCCGCCGTCGGTGACAGTAACCCCGGCGGGTCGGCGCAGAGCCTTGACCCGCCCTACAAAACAGCCTTCGCCTACTTCCCCGCCTTCTGGAAGTATTCCTTCGACTCCTTCACCCCCGGCTTGATGGTCGCCTTGCCCGGCTTCCAATCGGCCGGGCAGACCTCGCCGTTCTTTTCGAAGAACTGCAGCGCGTCCAGCACCCGGATCGCCTCGTCCACGCTCCGGCCGAGCGGCAGGTCGTTGATCGTGATGTGGCGGATGACCCCCGCCTTGTCGATGAGGAACAGCCCCCGCAGCGCGACGCCGCCGTCGAGTAGCACGCCGTAGTCCTGGCTGATCTTCTTCGTCAGGTCCGCGACGAGCGGGTACTTCAGCTCGCCCAGGCCGCCCTCGGCGCGGGCCATCTTGATCCACGCCAGGTGGCTGAACTCGCTGTCCACGGACACGCCGACGACCTCGCACCCCCGCTTCTTGAAATCCTCGATCCGGTCGCTGAACGCGATGATCTCGGTCGGGCAGACGAACGTGAAGTCGAGCGGGTAGAAGAACAGGACGACGTAGCTCTTGCCCTTATAGTCGGAGAGCTTGACGCTCTTGAACTCCTCGTTGACCACGGCCGTCGCCGTGAAGTCGGGCGCTTCCTTCTGAACGTGAACCGGCATTGAATCTACCTCAAGGAACGGGCCGCCCGCGAACCCCCGCCGCGGGCCGTACTGAAATGATTAGGCATCCCGCCGAACCGGAACCAGTCCGGGGCGGCGATTCCGGGGGAAACGCCGACCGGCCCGACGGGGACCGTCGGGCCGGCGCGTGAGGAGTCGGGGAGGCTCAGTAGACCGGGACCACCTGGCCGTCGCTCCGCATGCTGAGCAGCTCCAGGATGAACGGGTCGGTCATCTCCGGCATGTTCTGGACGTGGCCGTCGGCGAAGCAGAACAGCACGACCTGCGAGTGCCGGCTGCCGAACTTCCAGCCGGTGTCGCGGGGGTTCGTCGTGATCCCGTACAGCCGCGACGCCGCCCGGCCGGAGCACTGGTAGTAGTCGCCGTTGTACGTCGAGCAGTCCCACCACCCGTACCCGGCCTTCCCCTCCGGGACGTGCTTTTCTCCCAGCATGAACGTGTTGCTCATCCCGTCCGGGAAGTCCATGAGGCGGAACCCGACGCCGAGCTGGAACGCCCCGCGGTTGCCGGGGCCGGTCTCCGTCGGCGAATCCGTGCCGTAGGGATCGACGACGACGGCGTAGTCGCTCAGCGCCCCCGGCAGGTGCGTCGTGCCGGCCCACGTCGGGTCGCTCGGCACGTCCCCGGCCACGCTCCCGAAGTGGCTGTCCGCCGCCGTCCGCCGGGACGGGCAGAAGTAGTTCCGCACGGCCGTCGTCCGGGCGATGGAGTTCTGCTGGTAGTAGCTCAGGCCCATGTTCCACTGGCGGTACAGGTTGTCCTGTTCCATCTGCGGCAGGACGTGGACGGCCCACGTCGGCCCGCCGATCCGGGTGCGGGTCGGCGGCAGCCGGCCGAGGGTGGACTCGTAGTTGTGCATCGCCAGCCCGAGCTGCTTTAGGTTGTTCGCGCACGAAATGCGGGCGGCCGCCTCGCGGGCCTTCTGCACGGCCGGCAGGAGTAGGCCGATGAGCGTCGAGATGATGGCGATGACGACCAACAGCTCGATCAGCGTGAACGCCCGCCGGGGGAGGGGGTGACGGTTCTTCATGGTGGTTCTCTAGCGTCCGCCGATCATGGCCTTGGGAATGGTGACGCGGACCGGGTCGGTCCCGCCGAACGCCTCGGCCGGGAGTTCGAGCCGGAGGTCGTCCGGCTTCTCCGGCGGGACGAACAGCAACACGGTTTCGACCGACTTGCCTGGGTAGACCATCGCCTTTTCCGCCGGCGACGGGAGCGGCTTCACGGCAACGCCGCCCGCGGTCGTGAGCTTCGGCTCCGCGGCCGGCGGCACGGACCACCCGGCGAAGGGGATCGCCCGCGCGACGCCGACGTTCGTGATCTTCAACCCGATCCGCAGCGCCCGTTCCTTCTTCTTCTCCGGCGGCTTGACACCCCCGGTAGCGTCGAGGGAACCGACCGACACGGTCGTGACGGCGACCCGCGTGTCGCCTTGTTCCCACACGGCCTGGCCGGCGTCCACCCAGTCCGCGGCCTTCGGTAGGCTGCCGTCGCGGCCTACGGCCGTCACCGGCTTCGGGGCCGTCTCCGGGTCGGAGGCCGGCGTCCAGCCGGACAGGCCGAGCCACGCCGGGAACGCGACGACGAGCAGGAACGCCAGCCCGTTCAGCCCGACGCCGGCCCACCCGACGGCCCGCAGCTTTTCCAATCCGAGGAGGCTCAGCCCGGCGATGATGAAGCCGATCACGGCCAGCGGCGCGGCGACCCAACGGCCGTAGGGGAACTGACTGGCGATCATGCTCGCGCCGAAGAACCCGAGGCCGACGAGGGCCGTCCGTAGCGCGTAGTCCGTCGCCGGCGGCGGGGCCGACGCGACGACGACCGGCTCCGTCGTCGGGGTGGGAAGCGGGGGTTGCTCGACCGGTTGCGTTTCCGCCGTCTCGATCGCCTGCGGCTCGGTCGGCGACTCGTCGCGGGCCGGCGGCTCGACCGACTCGTCCGCGTCGTCGTCGAGTTCGACCGGCCGGTAATCGACGAGCGGCACGTCCGACCCGGTCGGGACGAGCATGAAGTCGTGCGAACACTTGGGGCAAGTCATGAACGTGCCGCGCTTCTTCGACGGCACGCGGAACTTGGACGCGCGGCAGTGCAGACAGGTGGCGACGAACGGCACGGGAGTTCTCGCGAGTCGGAAGGGTGGAGGGGGTCCACGTCCCATCATACTCAACTGCGGGGGCGTGGGGGCGTTGGAGTTTTTCCCGATTCCTTCGGCGCGACCCACCCGACCCTTATCGTGGCCGGGTTTGCGAACCGGGCGCGGGGTCAAGGCGGAATGAACGAACGAGGGGCGGCAGAAACTGCCGCCCCTTTCAGGTTTGCGTCTCGGCCTGGGGGCCGATCAATCCCGGTCGCGGAAGCCGCCGCGGTCGCCGCCCCGATCCCCGCCGCGGTCGCTCCGCTCCCGGCGGTCGCCGCGGTCCCGGCGCTCGCCCCGGTCGCCGCGATCCCCGCGGTCTTCCCGCGGCGGGCGGCCGCTGGCGTCGTCGCCCTCCTCGCCGCCTTCCCGCGGCGGCGGGGGCGGGAGCAGTACCTTTCGCGACAGCTTCACCCGGTCCTGGTCGTCGATGGCGATCACCTTCACCTGCACCTTGTCGCCGACCCGCACCACGTCGTCCACGCGGCCGACGTACCCGTGGGCCAGTTCGCTGATGTGGCACAGCCCGTCCCGGCCCGGCATGATCTCGATGAACGCGCCGAAGTCCTTGATGCTCGACACCTTCCCGTCGTACACCTTGCCGACCTTCACTTCCTCGCAGAGGGCTTCCACCCGCCGCTTCGCTTCCTCGGCCCCGGTCGCGTCGCTGTGCGCGATCTGCACCGTGCCGTCGTTGTCCACGTCGAGCTTCGCGCCCGTCTCCTCCTGGATGGCGCGGATCGTCTTCCCGCCGGGGCCGATCAGCAACCCGATCTTCTCCGGGTTGATCTTCACCGTGAGCAGCCGCGGCGCGTTGATGCTGATCTCCTTCCGCGGCGAGATGAGCGTCTTCAGCAGCGTGCGGAGGATTTCCCGGCGGGCGTCCTTCGCCTGCTCGAGCGCCCCGCGGACGATCTGCTCGTTGATGCCGTCGAGTTTGATGTCGAGCTGGATGCCGGTGATGCCGTTCTGCGTGCCGGCGATCTTGAAGTCCATGTCGCCGTAGTGGTCCTCGTCCCCCTGGATGTCGGTGATGAGGACGTGCTGGTCCTTCTCCATGACCAGGCCGATGCTGATGCCGGCGACCGGCTGCCGGATCGGCACGCCGGCGTCCATGAGCGCCAGCGTCCCGCCGCACACCGAGGCCATCGACGACGAGCCGTTCGATTCGAGAATCTCGGACACGAGCCGTACCGTGTACGGGAACTTCGTCGGGGGCGGCATCACGGCCTTCAGGCTACGCTCGGCCAGCATCCCGTGGCCGATCTCCCGGCGGCCCGGCCCGCGGATCGGCTTGCACTCGCCGACGCTGAACGGCGGGAAGTTGTAGTCGAGCATGAACTTCTTGCTGTACTCCGGCAGCAGGCCGTCCACCTTCTGCTCGTCCTGCATCGTGCCGAGGGTGGCGATGACCAGCGCCTGCGTCTCGCCCCGCTGGAACACGGCCGACCCGTGGACGCGGGGGACGCTACCGACCTCGCACCACAGCGGACGAATTTGCTTCGCCGGGCGGCCGTCGATCCGCGTGCCGCTGAGCGTGATCTCGCGGAAGATTTTCTCCCGCAACGCGGACACCGCGGCGGACACTTGCTCCGGCTTGTACTTCGGCTCGGCCTCGCCCTCCGGGGCGTACTCCTTCTTGATCTGCGCCTTGAACTCGTCGAGCGCCGCGTACCGGGCCAGCTTGCCTTCCGTCAGATACCGCTTGCGGAACTCGGCCCCGTACTTCTTGTGCAGCTCGTCGATCAGCGGGTTCGCGGCCGGCGGCGGGGGTAGTTCCTTCTTCGCGAGGCCGGCCTTCGTCCGCAGCTCCTCGATCAGCCCGATGATCTCGACGATCTGCTTGTGGGCGAACATGATCGCGTCGCCCATCTCCTGTTCCGGCATCTCGCGGGCGAACCCCTCGATCATCGTGATCGCCTCCTTCGTCCCGGCGACGATGAGGTCGAGGTCGCTCTCCTCCATCTGCGTGGCGGTCGGGTTCACGATCAACTGCCCGCCGACGCGGCCGACCCGCACCCCGGCGATCGGCGCGGTGAACGGGATCGGGGAGACGTGCAGGGCCGCGGACGCGCCGACCATCGCGAGCATGTCCGGGTCGTTCTCCTGGTCGAACGCGAGGGCGCTAGCCATCACCTGCACTTCGTTCAGGAAGTCGGCCGGGAACAGCGGGCGGATGGGGCGGTCGATGAGCCGGGAGACGAGCGTTTCCTTCGTGCTCGGCCGGGTTTCCCGCTTGATGAACCCGCCGGGGAACTTGCCGGCGGCGTAGGTCCGCTCGCGGTAATCGACGGTGAGCGGGAAGAAGTCGCGGCCGGGGATGACGCCGCCCTGGGTGGCGGCGACGAGGACCATGGTGTCCCCGTACTGGACGGTGACGGCCCCGTGGGCCTGCTTGGCGAGTTTGCCGGTTTCGATGACGAGCGTGGCGTGGCCGATTTGCTTTTCGACGCGTGTGACAGGCACTGTTCGGACCCTTTCGTTCGGAATGGTGAGCTTCGGTGGGCGGCGACGGGGTGAAACGGAGACAGCCGCCCAGGTACGTTCCCGGCGGCTGACGGCGACGCGAAGGGTTGTCTCGGGGGAAGTTACTTCCGGAGGCCGAGCTTGCCGATGACTTGCAGATACCGTTCCCGGTCGGTTTCCCGCAGATACGTTAGCAAGCCCGCCCGCTGACTGACCATCTTCAACAACCCGCGGCGGCTGGCGAAGTCCTTGGAGTGCGTGCGCATGTGCTCGGTCAGCTCGTTGATGCGAGCCGTGAGAATCGCGATCTGCACCTCGGGCGACCCGGTGTCCGAGTCCCCGCGCCGGAATTGGTTGATGAGTTCGGTCTTGCGGTCCTTCGTAATCGCCATCGATCCGGTCCTCTTTCTCTCTGTTCTACCTCCGCCGCGTCGCTCCTGCTCACGGTAGCTGAACTTAAGACAATTACACTCCGGTCGAGTGTATCGGCCGACACCGACCCGACAAGGGGCCGGCGGGAATTCACAGTCGGCGTGGCGGAAACAAGAATCCTATCCGAAGTGGCATCGCCTGACCAGTCGCGACCGCGATTTCCGGCCCCGAGCAGCTTCTACCGGGGTCGGGGTTCCGCTACACTGTGTGCGGAGAGTTGGCCGAGCGGTTTAAGGCAGAAGTCTTGAAAACTTCCGTAGGGGAAACCTTACCGTGGGTTCGAATCCCACACTCTCCGCTCCCTCGCGGTCAGCCCCGTGCCGGCCACAGGTCGGCCATCCGCTCGACCGTCGCGACGAGCGGGCCGGTGGACGCCGGCAGTGCCGGGTCCGGCCCGGCCAGCTCGACCGCCCGCCGCCGCTCCTCGCAGTCCCCCCACGACCCCACGTGGACGACGGCCCGGCCGGTCTTGCTGATCCGATCCGTCACCACGAAGGCGTCCGTCAGGCCGAACCCGAACTCGTCCCGAAGCAGCTGGATCACGTACGCGTAGCCGTGCGTCTCGTCGTTGTGGAGTACGAGGCCGCACTCGTCGTCGCGGTACGGCCGCTCGCCGAGGACCGGCGGGACGTTCAGACCCTTGCCGGTTTCGATGGCGGTCGCGGCGGACACGAGCAGGCCGACGGCGACCAGGCCCATCCGCGTGTACTCGCCGGGCTCCCAGACGACCGGCGGCCAGTTGACGGTGGCGATGCCCGCGACGACGAGCAGCAACCCGACGGCCACGAACAGTTGGCGGAACGTCATCGGCGTCAACCCCCGGACCGGCCCGCGCCGCGGCGGACGCAACCAGTGTACGCGCCGCCGGCCCGTCCGCCCCGCCGCCGGCGTCACCCCTTCCGCGCCGCGACCTCGGCGCGGAGTCGGTCCTCCTGTTCGCGGAGGTCGGGCGTGAGGGCCTCGCCGAAATCTTCGGGCTCGAACACCGGCCGGACCTCGATCTCCGTCCCGCCGTCGAACGGGGCCTTCTTCAGCCACGCGATCGCCTCGTCCATCGACGTCACCTGCCACAGCCAGAACCCGGCGACCAGTTCCTTCGTCTCGGCGAACGGGCCGTCGATCACCGTCCGGTCGGCCCCGGCGAACCGGACCCGCTTGGCCCTCGACGTGGGGTGCAGCCCCTCCCCGGCGAGCATCACGCCGGCCTTGACCAGTTCCTCGTTGAACGCCCCCATCGCCGCCAGCAGGTCCTGCCCCGGCATCACGCCCGCCTCGGACTCCGCACTCGCCTTGACCAGCACCATGACGCGCATCGCTTCGCCCTCCGATCAGTTTGTCCCGGCCCGGAACCCGTCCGCCCACGCGGCCGGGAAGGGGTCGGCTTGTACCAACACGTCGAACGGCCCGGCGGGCAATCGACACCGCCGCGGGAGAATTCTAGTGAGACCGCCGGCCGCCCCCGGGCGGCACGGCCCCCGGCGGACATTTCTGAAATCGCCGCCGGCCCGCGGCGTCTTTCGGGTGACCCGATTGCCCCGCCCGCGCGGTCCGGGCATAATCCGTTCACGTCCCTCCGAGGGTTTCGTCATGTTCTCCCCGCTCCGCCTCGCGGTCGCGGCGGCCGTCCTCGTCGGCCTCGCCGCCCCCGCCCCCGCCGCCCCGCCGGGTAAGGCCGTCGAGGAAGTCCTGACCTGGGTCCCGACCGACGCGGCCCTGTTCTTCCACGTCGATGTGCCGACGGTCTGGAAGAGCAAGCAACTCGCCGACGCCCGGAAGGCGAACCCGAGCGAACTGTTCAGCCAGCTGAACGACCTCGCCACGGCGATCGGCATCCAGCCGGAGTCGGTCGCGTCGTTCACCGTGTTCATGCCGAAGCTCAAGGGGCCGGGCGACCAGTCGCGGGTCTGCCTCGCGTTCACGCTGTCGAAGCCGTACAACGCCAAACAGGTCGCGGGCGGGCTGAACGCCCTGGCGGAACTCGACAAGATTCCGCGGGACTTCAAGAGCGACCGGTTCAAGAAGGAACGCGAGGGCGTCTACTCCATCGTCGAGCGCGGGCCGGTGCGGCCGGCCCCGCCGAAGGGCGAGAAGGAAGCGAAGAAGGACGAGAAGGAATCGCCGAAGACGCTGTTCCTGTTCGACAACCCGGACCGCATCGTCATCCTCGGGCCACAAGGGAACGACCTCGCGAAGCCGTTCGCCGGGGACAAGGCCGGGCCGATCGCCGACGCCCTCGCCGCCGCGCGGGCCGGCAAGACGGCCGCCCTCGGGTTGAACTTCGCGAACCTACCGGACGAGATCCGCCAGGAGAACCTGCCGCCGCAGGCCGAGCCGTTCAAGCCGCTCATCCACTCCGACGCGATCATCGGCACGGCCGAACTCGCCGCCGACCTTGTCGTCAACGTCCACGTGAAGTGCGCCGGCCGGCCGAAGGCGCTGGAGGCCGAGAAGTCGATGGGCGTGGCGAAGGTGCTGTTCCAGACGCTCCTGGCGGCCGCGGTCGGCGAGTTGACCAAGAACAAGGACGAGGGGAACGCGAAGCTCGTGGACACGGTGAAGGCCGCCCAGGAGGTCGTGCGGACGGCGAAACTGACGAGCGACGAGACGACCGCGACGGCGACGCTGAAGGCGAAGGCCGACTTCGACGTGACGCCGATCTTCGGCTTCTTTACCCGCACCGGGCAGGCCGCCGCCCGCGCCTCGACGGTCAACAACCTCAAGCAGATCGGCCTGGCGATGCACAACTACCACGAGGTGTACAACGGCCTGCCCGCGGCCGCGATCATCGGGAAGAAGGGGAAGCCGCTCCTCTCCTGGCGGGTCGCCGTCCTCCCGTTCGTCGAGCAGGACGCGCTGTACCGGCAGTTCAAGCTCGACGAGCCGTGGGACAGCGACCACAACAAGAAGCTGCTCGACACGACGGCGATGCCCCGCGTGTTCGCCGTCGAGGGGGTGACGAAGCCGACCGACAAGACGACGCACGTGCAGGTGTTCCGCGGCAACGGGGCGATGTTCGACCTCGTGCAGGGGCACAAGCTGCAGTCCATCGCGGACGGCACGTCGAACACGTTCATGGTCGTGATGGGCAAGACGGCCGTGCCGTGGACGAAGCCGGACGACATCGAGTACGACCCGAAGAAGGAGGCCCACGACTTCTTCCTGTGGGTGAACGACGTGACGAACATCGCGTTCGGCGACGGCTCTGTGCGGACGGTGAGCAAGAAGGCGAAGGCCGCGTCGCTGCACGCCCTCATCACGAAGGCGGGCGGCGAGGTCGCCAACGTGGACGACTGAGATCGTTTGAACTCGCGCCGACGCCGCCGGGCCGCCCCGGCGGCGGTTCCCATTTCTCGAACCGAGGGACTCGCATGACCCGCCTGTTGCTCGTCGCACTCGCCGCCGTCGGCGGGATAATCGCCGCCCTTCCGTCGCGGGACGCCAGCGCCGACACCCGGCCGCTGCCCGCGGACCTCGCGCTCGTCCCGCCGGACGCCGTCGGGTTCGCGCACGTCCGCGCCGCCGAGTTGTGGCAACACCCGGAACTGAAGCCGTGGCGAAGCGTCTTCGAGCAAGCCGGGCAGAAGACCGTCGGACTGCTCGACCAGCACTTCGCCCCGAAGCCGTCCACCACGGACCGCGTCACGTTCGTGCTGCTCCCGCCAGGCAAGGCGAAGCAAGGCCGTGGCGCGCCGTTCGACCCGTTCAACCCGACGCTGATCCTGCACTTCACGACGCCGTTCGACAAGGAGCAGGTGAAGCAGGCCCACGCCGAGAAGGCGAAGGCGAAGACCGTCGGCGGCAAGGACGTGCTCATCGCCGAGCGGTCCGAGGTTGCCCTCGGCATCGCGGACGACCGCACCCTCGTCCTCGGCGACGAGGCCGGCGTGACCGCCGTGCTTTCCCACGACAAGAAGGCCGGCCCGCTGTCCGCGAGCCTCCGGCTGGCCGCGGGCGGCAAGCCGGTCGTCGCCGGGCTGAACGTGAAGGCGCTACCGATCCCGGCCGAGGTTCTCGCGAACATCCCGGACGAGTACAAGCCGCTCGCGGACGTGGAAACTGTGACCGCGTCGATCGACGTGACGAAGGCCCCGGTCGTGAACGTCCGGCTGGCGTTCCCGAACGCCGAGAGTGCCAAGACCGGCGAGAAGGCGTTCCGCAAGCTGGCCGACCTCGGCCGCGTGTTCCTGAATCAGAACCGGCAACAGATTTCCGCGGAACTGGCCGAGCGGTTGAAGCCGCGGAAGGACGCGAAGCCGCTGCGGCCCATCGGCGCGTTCCCGGAAGCCGCGATGATGGTCGCCGCCCTCGGCGGGCTGAACGTGGTGGACGACGTCCTCGCGAACCCGCCGGTCGAGGTCGAGGGGGCAGACCTGACCGCGTCGGTGACGCTGCCGCCGTGGACGGCGCAGTTCGTCGCCGGCGGGGCGGTCGCGGCCGGGGTGTTCATGCCGGCCGTGCAGAAGGTCCGCGAGGCGTCCGAGAACGCCGTGGCCCTCAACAACTTGAGGCAGATCGGCCTCGCCCTGCACAACTACGAGAGCGCCCACGGCCATTTCCCGGCCGCCGCGACGCTCGGCAAGAAGGGGAAGAAGCTCCTGTCGTGGCGGGTCGCGATCTTGCCGTACATCGAGCAGGAGAATGTCTTTCGCCAGTTCAAGCAGGACGAGCCGTGGGACAGCGAGCACAACAAGAAGTTCAGCGACGTGAACATCAAGACGTACACGGACCCCCGCGTCGACATCAAGCCGGGGCACACGACGTACAAGGCCCTGGTCGGCAACGGGGCGATGTTCGACTGGGTGCAAACCACGAAGTTCGCGCAGGTCACCGACGGGCTGTCGAACACGGTCATGGTGATGGCCGGCGGCGAGCAGGTCCCGTGGGCGAAGCCGGACGACTTCGAGTACGACCCGAAGAAGGAGTTCCCGGCCGACTTCGCGAAGGACACGGACGACCGGCTCGCGGCCCTGTTCGGCGACGGGAGCGTGCGGACGCTGAACCTGGCGAAGCTCCGCGACCGGGCCGAGACGATGCGGCGGCTCATCGAGCGGGCCGACGGGAACGTCGTCAACGTCGTCGAGGATTGACCGCGAATCACGGCAACCCAACTATATAGCCGCCGGCTTGCCGGCGGGGTTTTGCGACGCCCCAAACCCCGCCGGCAAGCCGGCGGCTATATAAGGCTCTGACCGATTCGCTAAACTGAACTCGCACCTCTCCCCGCGGAGTCCGACCATGCGCTCGCTCGTTCGCAAGTTCCTCGCGGCCGTGCCGCTCGCGGCCCTCGCCGCGGCCGTGCTGCTCGCCCCGACCCCGCAGCCCGTCCGGGCCGCCGACGGCGACCTGCCGGCCGACCTCGCGCTCGTCCCCGGCGACGCGGCCGGGTTCGTCCACCTCCGCGTGGCCGACATCTGGAAGCACGACATGATGCGGACGCTCCGCGACACCGTCCAGAGTGCCGGCGTCAAGGCCCTCACCGCGTTCGAGAAGCAGGTCTACCCGTCGCCGGCCACCATCGACCGGGCCACCGTCATCCTGCTCCCCCCGAAGGACGACCGCGAGCCGCCGACGGTCGTGGGCGTGATCCGGTTCACCGAGCCGGTCGATCGGGCGAAGCTGGTGAAGCTGTACATCCCGAACGCGATCACCGCGAAGGCGAACGGCAAGACGCTGTACGCGGACAAGGAAACCGAGGTCGGGCTGCACTTCGCGGACGACAAGCACCTCGTGATCGGCCCGGCGCAAATGGTCGAGGGGTTCCTCGCCCGGCCGCCCGTCCTCCGCGGCGGCATCACGCCGGCCGTCGAGGCGGCGGCGAAGGGGACGGCCGTGGTCGCGGCCGTGAACGTCCGGGCGCTGCCGATCCCGCCGCAGGCGTTCGAGCAAGTCCCGGACAACATCCGCCCGCTGCTGAAGGCCGACCGCATCACCATGACGATGGACCTGAAGGACGCCTCGCCGGTGTTGGCGATCCGCGCGAACTACGCCGGGGAGAAGATGGTCGCCGAGGCCGAGGAGGCGCTGAAGGACGCGGTGAAGATCGCGAAGGTGCTGATGACGCAGCCGAAGCAACAGTTCGAGCAGACGCTGTACGCGAAGCAGGACGAGGGGCCGCGGCCGCTGAAGGAGTTGCCGGACATCTTCGGGTCGCTCGCCGGGCTGGGGGCGATCAACCAGGCGAACCAGATACTCGACAACCTGCCGATCAAGCGGGACGGCAACGACTTGATGGTGAGCGTCACCGTGCCGAAGGAGTTCAACCAGTTCGCCGGGATTTACCCGGTCGCGCTCGGCCTGATGCTCCCGGCCGTGCAGAAGGTCCGGGAGGCGGCCGGCCGCGCGAAGGGGCAGAACAACCTCAAGCAGCTCGGCCTGGCGATGCACAACTACCACGACGTGAACGGTAAGATGGCCACGAACATTTACGACAAGAACGGCAAGCCGTTGCTGTCGTGGCGGGTCCACCTACTCCCCTACATCGAACAGGAGGCGTTGTACCGGCAGTTCAAGCTCGACGAGCCGTGGGACAGCGACAACAACAAGAAGTTGCTCGCGCAGATGCCGGAGGTGTTCAAGGTTCCGAACGCGAAGGCGATGGAAGCCGGGAAGACGTTCTACCAGGGGTTCACCTGCGCGAAGGGGACGGCCCCGCGGGCGTTCTTCATCGACGACCCGGCCGCCCGGACGACGTTCGCGAACATCACCGACGGCACGTCGAACTCGCTGATGGTCGTCGAGGCGGCGGACGCCGTCGAGTGGACCAAGCCGGCGGACCTCGTGTACGATCCGAAGAAGGACCTGCCGAAACTCGGCGGGCATTCGGCCGGCGGGTTCAACGTGCTGATGGGCGACGGGAGCGTTCGGTTCGTCCGCGACACGATCGACAAGATGGTGCTGAAGGCGATGATTACGATCGACGGCGGCGAGGTGGCGAACATCGACTGACCCTCCCACGGCCCGCGGACGTTCGTCCGCGGGCTTTCTTTCGAGACTTTGCATGTACCCCTGCCGACGGACGCATCAACCCCTTTCCCGCCGCGAGTGGCTCGCGCGGTCCGCCAACGGGTTCGGCGCGACGGCCCTCGCCGGGTTCCTCGCCGACCACGCGAGCGCCAACGCCAAGAAGCCGCACTTCGCGGCGAAGGCGGACCGCGTCATCTTCCTGTTCATGGACGGCGGCCCGTCCGCGATGGACACGTTCGACCCGAAGCCGCGGCTCACGAAGGAGAACGGCCAGCCGTTCAAGATGAAGAAGGAGCGGACGCAGTTCAACAACGACGGCAACACCCTCGGCAGCCCGTGGAAGACGGCCCAGCGCGGGAAGTCCGGCCTCTGGGTCAGCGACCTGTTCCCGCACGTCGCGACGTGCGCCGACGACCTCGCCGTCATCCGGTCGATGGTGTCGAACTTCTCCGAGCACACGACGGCGAACTACTTCTTCCACAGCGGCCACGGCCAGCAGGGGCGGCCGTCCGCCGGGGCGTGGGCGACTTACGGCCTCGGCAGCGAGTCGAAGGAGCTGCCCGGCTTCGTCGTCCTCGGCAGCGGCATGATCCCGCCCGGCGGCATCGACTGCTTCGGCAGCGGGTTCCTCCCCGCGTCCTACCAGGGGTCGCTGTTCAAGCACGGGAAGGCCCCGGTCGCCGACCTCACGCCCGCCGGCTCTCAGAAGGCGAAGCTCGACCTCATCCGCAAGTTGGATGCGGAGGCGAACGCGCGGCTCGGCGGCAACGACCAGGTCGAGTCGGCCATCGCGAACTACGAACTCGCGGCGCGGATGCAGACGGCCGTGCCGGACCTGTACGACCTGTCGAACGAGACGAAGGAGACGCACGCCCTCTACGGCCTCGACGACCCGAAGACGCAGGTGTTCGGCAGCCAGTGCCTGATCGCCCGCCGGATGGTGGAACGCGGCGTGCGGTTCGTGGAGTTGCTCTGCCAGAACCTCGGCCACGACCGGTGGGACCAGCACTCGAACTTGAAGAAGGGGCACGAGGACAACGCCCGCGCCGTGGACAAGCCGATCGCGGCGCTGCTGACGGACCTGAAGCGGCGGGGCCTGCTCGACCGGACGCTTGTGCTGTGGGGCGGGGAGTTCGGCCGCACGCCGTTCGCGCAGGGGGCCGACGGCCGCGACCACAACCCGTTCGGGTTCAGCGTCTGGCTGGCCGGCGGCGGCACGAAGGGCGGCATCGCCCACGGCGCGACCGACGAGTACGGCTACCACGCGATCGAGGACAAGGTGCAGGTCCACGACCTGCATGCGACGATACTGCACCTGTTGGGCTTCGACCACACGAAGCTGACGTTCCGGTTCGGCGGCCGCGACATGCGGCTGACCGACGTTCACGGCGAGTTGGTCAAGGGCGTCCTGGCGTGAGGCCGTGACTTCCGAAGTCCGGCTTCGACTTCGGAAGTCGAGTAGGACCAACATCTCCACGGACGGAGAGGAAAGGCCCCCGCGGGATCGACTTCCGAAGTCGAAGCCGGACTTCGGAAGTCGGGGCGTCCGGGCCGATCACGCAGGTTGTGCCGCATCAACGGCCCGAACCCCGTCTGCCTCCTGTCATCTCCGCTCGCCCGTCCGCTCGTGGAATGCCGAAGTAGCATGGCCCCGCACCCCGAGACACGCCATGCGGTTCCCGATCCTCCTCGCCGGCCTACTCCTCGCGCAACCCGTCCGGGCCGCCGACCCGGCGAAGCCGTTCCTCCGCATGTCGCCGCACGAGCTGTGCGTCCAGTTCTCGCTCGGCACGGCGACGCATCCGGTCGGCAAGCTCCGTGGCCGCGTCCTGTGGGTGGACGACGCCAAGCTGCCTCGATTCCGCGGCCTCACGCAGAGCCTGCTGTGGCGGGGCAAGGAGTTCGACTGCGACGGCACGTTCACGAATCGCTTCCTCGGGTTCACCGCCCTGCCGTCCCGCGGGTTCCTGGCGGAGAGTTGGGCCGACGGTGGGGCCGCGTTCGTGATGGAATACCCACCGGGAACCCCGCTCTTCGGCCGCTACCGGGACGAGCTGCGGGAGGTCGCCCCGGGCGTCTGGCTCGGCCGCGCCTGGGACCGCGCGACCGGCCGGCCGCTCGGGTGGTTCCTGCTGTCGAAAAAGTAGACATTCGCGCGTTCGCGGTCAGAAAACTCCCCCGTCCGGTGGCACATTTTCACCCCGTTCTTCGATTCTTAAGGTAGCATTCAGTAAGCGACGCCACGCGCTTGTCCAATGGTTTCTGAATCAAATCGAGCATTAGACTATCCCCCTCGTCTGGACCACAGGATGAGCACGTTTACAGCCCCGCAAGGCGTTCACCTCCTCGTCGAAGCCGTGCAGCTGCTCTCGATGGCCCGCGACATGGCGGCCGTCCAAGAGGTCGTCCGCACGGCCGCCCGGCGGCTCACCGGGGCCGACGGGGCCACGTTCGTCCTCCGCGACGGCAAGCAGTGCCATTACGTGGACGAGGACGCCGTCGGCCCGCTCTGGAAGGGGAAGAAGTTCCCCCTCGGGGCGTGCGTCAGTGGGTGGGCCATGCTCAACCAGCAACCGGCCGTCATCCCCGACATCTACGCGGACGACCGCATCCCGCACGACGCCTACCGCGAGACGTTCGTGAAGAGCCTGGTCATGGTCCCGATCCGCACGCTCGACCCGATCGGGGCGATCGGCAACTACTGGGCGACGCCGCACGCCGCGACGGCCGAGGAGGTGCGGCTACTGCAAGCCCTCGCCGACGCGACCGCCGTGGCGGTCGAAAACGTCCGGCTCCTCGCCGACCTGGAAGACCGCGTCCGGGCGCGAACGTCGGACCTCGAAATGCTCAACGTCCGGTTGCGGCAGACGAACGCGGACCTGGAAGCCGCCCAGCACCAGGCCGACCGGGTGTTCGCGGCGTTCTCGAAAACGCTCGTCGGGTCCGTCCTCGACGGCAAGTACCGGCTGGACGAGCAACTCGGGAGCGGCGGGTTCGGCGTCGTGTTCCGCGGCCAACACCTCGTCCTCGACCATCCCGTTGCGGTGAAGGTGTTCCGCCCGGCCTCGGGGAACGACTCCGGCCGCGAACTCCAGCGGTTCCTCCGGGAAGGGGCGACCGCGATCCGGCTGGCGCACCCGAACGTCGTCCGCGTCCTGGACTCCGGCCTTTCGGACGACGGCGTGGCGTACCTGGTGATGGAACTGCTCCAGGGCCGGTCGCTAGCCCAGGACATCGCCGCCCGCGGGCCGCTGAAGGTGCGGCGGGCCGTCCGCGTCGCCGGGGTCGTGGCCGCGGTGCTCGCCGAGGCGCACGCGAAGGGCATCCTCCACCGGGACGTGAAGCCGGACAACGTGTTCTTGCACAACGCGGCCGGCCGGGAGGTGGTGAAGGTCGTGGACTTCGGCATCGCGAAGTTCTTCGGCGACGCGGACGGCACGGCCGTGAGCCGGCTCACCCGCACCGGCTCTTACGTGGGCACGCCGGCGTTCGTCGCCCCGGAGATCGTCACCGGCGGGTCGGACGACGGCCGGTCGGACGTGTTCAGCCTCGGGGCGATGCTGTACGAGATGCTCGCCGGCGTCTCCCCGTGGACGCGGCAGCAGCAACTGGAAATCGCCGCCGGGACGACGACGGCGCTGCTCCCCCGCGAGTTCCGCCACTTCCGGACGGACGTGCCGCCGGAGTTGGAGTCGGTCCTCCGGCAGTCGCTCTTGTGGGACCCCCTCCGCCGCCCGACGGCCGCCGAGTTTGCCGCCGTGCTGGCGGACCTGGCCGCAGACCTCAGCGACCCGGACGACCCGGACGACGGGTCCGAGGGCGACCGGTTCGTCCCGCTGCCGACGGGAACCTTCTCGGCGGACGACGACGAGGAGTTTTGGCTGTCCGGCCTCCGGTGACCGGGAAGAAACTGCAACCGCGTAACTTCTACCCGGCAGAAATGGGAAACGCCCACCCCGAAGGATGGGCGTTTTCATAGGGGTCGGCTGCTTTAACCGACGCCTCGAATCGATCAAATCGCCAGCCCGATCATCCCGGCCTCGCTGACGGCCTCGCCGATCTCCTCCACCGCGGGCAATATGTCGCCCTGCTGCGTGAAGATCGGCTCGCCGTCCAGAACCACGCAAAACTGGCCACGGTTTCCGTCTTCCACCACGACCGCCACGTCCTGCCCCGTCAAGGTTGCAACCAGTTCGTCGGTGTACCGCAGGACGGCCGGAATTTCTGGACAGCGGTAAATCGTAACCTGCGTCATGGGGCTTCTTCCTGGGAAGAACTCGGTGGACAACCGCCGGGATTGTCGGCCCGGCTCCCGATGGCGGAAATGGTGCAAGGGGCGTGCCGAAGGTCGGGTTCTCGCGACCTTGCCGGATAGAATGAGTTTTTGCTTTTTTCCGATTCGGCGGGTTGTGCATGAGTGTGCTGGTTTCGGCGCAAGGGCTGGCAAAGAGTTACTCCCACCGGCCGCTGTTCGCCGACCTGTCGTTCGACCTGCGGGCCGGCGAGAAGGTCGGCCTCATCGGCCCGAACGGGGCGGGCAAGTCCACGCTGTTGAAGCTGCTCGCCGGGCTTGAAGTCCCGGACGCCGGCAGCTGCGCCACCCGCCGCGGGGCGACGGTCGGGTATCTCGCGCAGGACGACCAATTCCCCGAAGGGCGGACCGCGCGGGAGGTGGTCCTCCACGCGCTGGGAGGTTCGTCGCTCGAAGACCACGAGCGGGAAACCCGCGCGGCCATCGTCCTGACGCAGGTGGGGTTCGAGGACCGCGACGTTCGCGCCGACACGCTCTCCGGCGGGTGGCGGAAGCGGCTCTCGTTCGCCCGCGAGTTGGCGAAGGAACCCGACTTCCTGCTGATGGACGAGCCGACGAACCACCTGGACGTGCCCGGCATCGTCTGGCTGGAGAAGTTCCTCCGCGGGGCGAACTTCGGCTACCTCGTCGCCACCCACGACCGGGCGTTCCTCCGGGCCGTGGCGGAGGAGGTTCTGGAAATCGACCGCGTCTACCCGGCGGGTTTCTTCCGCGCCCCCGGCGGGTACGACGACTTCGCGGACAAGCGGGCCGAGTTCGTCGAGACGCAACTGCGGCAGCGGGACGCGGTGGCGAACCAGGTCCGCCGCGAGACGGAGTGGCTCGGCCGGAAGGCGGCCGCGCGGACGCGGAAGGCGAGTTCCCGCATCGAGGCGGCCCACGAGCGGCGGGCGGAACTGGCCGAGTTGAACTACCGCACGGCCGCGAGCAACGCCGCGGCCATCGACTTCGCCGGGACCGGCCGCCAGACGCGGAAGCTGCTCACCGCGACCGGCGTGGCGAAGGCGCTCGGCGGCCGCGAACTGTTCTCCGGCGTCGATCTGATCCTGTCGCCCGGCATGAGGCTCGGCCTGCTCGGCGCGAACGGGTCCGGCAAGAGCACGCTGTTGAAGGTGCTCGGCGGGCAACTCCCGCCGGACCGCGGCACGGTCACGCCGGCCGACAGCCTGCGGGTCGAGGTGTTCGAGCAGGGCCGGTCGTCGCTCGACCTCGGCGTGACGCTCCGGCGGGCGCTGTCGCCGAACAACGACACCGTCGTCTTCCGCGGCGAGCCGATCCACGTCGCGTCGTGGGCGCGGCGGTTCCTGTTCGAGGCGGAGCAACTCGACGTGCAACTGAGCGCCCTCTCCGGCGGCGAGCAGGCCCGCGTGCGGGTCGCGCAGCTCATGCTCCGCCCGGCCGACCTCCTACTTCTCGACGAGCCGACGAACGACCTGGACATCCCCGCGCTGGAAGTGCTGGAGGAAAGCCTGGCCGACTTCCCCGGCGCGATCGTGCTCGTCAGCCACGACCGCGAGCTGATGGACCGCCTTTGCACGGAGGTGATCGGCCTCGATGGCAACGGCCGCGCCGCGCCGTTCGGGAGCGTGCAGCAGTGGCTCGCGGCCTACGAGCAATCGACAGTTGCGAAGCCGGAACCGAAGGCGGCCCCGGCGAAGGCCGCGGCCCCGAAGGTGAAGAAGTTGAGCTACAAGGAGCAGAAGGAACTCGACGAGATGGAGGCGGCCGTCCTCGCGGCGGAGGAGGCGCTGGCCGGGAAGCAGGCGGCGGTGGAAGCGGCGGCGACGGCCGGGCACGTCGTCTTCAACGAGGCGTGCCGGGCGCTGGAGGACGCGCAGAAGCACGTCGAGGGGCTGTACGCCCGGTGGCAGGAACTGGAGGCGAAGCGCCATGCGTGACGCGGGCCACCCGCTGCCGCCGGTGCGGGAGCCGTCGCCGCTCCTGCCGTGGCTGTTGGCGGCGCTGGCCCCGATGAACCGCACGCGGGTGAAGGACCTGCTCCGGTCCGGCCGTGTTCACGTCAACGGCATTTCGGTCACGCGGCACGACCACGCCTTGACGCCGACGGATCGCGTCACGCTCGCACGCGAGAAGCCCCCTTCCGACTTGGTGATCGTTCACGACGACGACGCGATCGTCGCCATCGACAAGCCGTCGGGGTTGCTCACGGTCGCGACCGATTCGGAGAAGGACGACACCGCGTTCGCGCGGCTGGCGGCGCAGCTCCCGGCGCGGCCGTTCGTCGTCCACCGGCTCGACCGCGGCACGTCCGGGCTGCTGCTGTTCGCGAAGTCGGCCGCCGTCCGCGACGTGCTTCAAAGGGGGTGGGAACAGGTCGAGAAGACGTACCTCGCCGTCGTCGAAGGGACGCCGCCACACGCATCGGGACGGGTCGAGAACTACTTGATCGAAGGCACGAACCTGCGCGTTCGTGCGAAGTCGTTCCCGTGCGACGGCGGGCAGCGGGCCGTGAGCCGGTATCACGTGCTGTCGCAACGCGGCGGCCGTTCGCTCGTGGAATTGGTGATCGAGACGGGCCGGAAGCATCAGATCCGCGTCCACCTCGCCGGCCTCGGCTGCCCGGTCGTCGGCGACGCCGACTACGGGGCGAAGACCGATCCGGCACGTCGGCTCGGCCTGCACGCCGCGCGGCTGGCGTTCCCCCATCCAACGACGCGGGAGCGGATCGAACTCGGTTCGCCGCTCCCGGCCGTCCTCCAACGACTCATTTCGTGACGGTCACGCCTTCTCGACCTCCGGCAGCCGCTCGAACCCGCCGTGCATCGTCATCACCTTCCGGGCCTCGTCCTCGTACTCGCCGACATCGACGGTCACCAGGTAGTGCCCGGCCGCGACCTGGCCCTCGTAATACTTCGCGTCGTCCTCGGCGATGCCCCAGCCGAGCAGCGCCCCGGCGATGCCGACGGCGGCAGCCGTCCCCGCCGTGTTGAGCAACACCGTGCCCAGCGCCCCGAGCGCCAGTACCGGGCCGATGACCGGGATCACGCCGGTCAGCAGCCCGAAGCTGACGACCGCCCCGCCGACCGCGCCGGTCACGGCCCCGATGGCCGCCCCCTCGGAGATCCGCTTGTCGGCCACATTCGTGCCGCTGCCGTCGTGGTTCACCGTCTGCCCGCCGTGGTCCTTGCCGACGAGGCCGATCCGGTCGTCCGGGATGCCGACGTTCCGCAGCCCGTCCACGGCCCGTTCGGCCGCCGACCGGCTGGTGAAAACGTGAACGAGGGTGGTGTTCGTCGCGGTGCTCATCGCTCGATCCTCGGGAGAAGAGGTGGGAATCGTGCCCGAACGAATTGTGGTGCAGCATTCATGCCCCACGCCGGTATCGAACTTGCCCGAAGAACGAGGTACGTCCCATTCCGAACGGGAGCCCGTCATGGCACGCGGCAGCAAGGCGAAGTACACGGACAAGCAGAAGCGGCAGGCGGAGCACATCGAGGAGGGGTACGTCGAGAAGGGCGTGAGCAAGAAGACGGCCCAGGCCCGCGCGTGGGCGACGGTCAACAAACAGGACGGCGGCGGCAAGAAGAGCGGCAGCGGCCGGAAGAAGGCGAAGTAAGCGCCCGGCCCCGGCCCGGTCACCCCCGCCCCAGCACCGCGTCGAGCGCCCAGCAGCCCCGGCGGTGGGCCTTCGGGTGTCGCAGGTGGTCGAGCAACGGTCGGTCGCCGCAGTTCGCGTCCTCCAGCGCGTCGGCCAGGATCGGCAGCCGGTCGAACGCCTGGTCCGCGTGGATGCCGGCCGCGATGAGCCGGGCCGTTTCCGGGACGTGGAAAGTCTCGCCGGATGGAAATAGCACGCCGCCGCCGGCGAACGCGGGCAGCTGCCGGTACTCGCGGGTCCGCGGCGGGAACAGGTCGCGGAGCAGGTCGCACACTTGTTCCTGAAACTCCTCGCGGGTCGCCGTCTTATCCCCGCGCGCGGCCGCGGCCGCGACCGCCAGTTCGCCCCATTCGAGCACCGCCCGCACGCCGTTCCGCGGGTCGTACACCGTCGCCGCCTCCAGGACGTGCATCATCACCTGCTCGATCTCTTGCGGGACATCCATCCTCTCCCACCGCCGGCGGTGCTGCTTCCGCACGAAATCAAACCCCTTCGTCACGTCCTGTTCGTTCGCCTCCACGTCGATTGCTTGCTCTTGAAGAGCGAGCACTTGCTCGAAGTCCTCGTTCGGGAAGTGATTCCAGATGAGTCGGCCGACGCCGCAGATGAAATGTTGCATCTTCCGGCCGCCCGGCGACTTGCCGAGCGCCCGGAGCATCGCCTTCGGCGTCCGGCACGCGAGCCACTCGTGCTCCGTCATCGGCGTCGGCCTCGGGCCGCCTGGAAGACTTCGAGCAGCGCCGCGTCCTCGGCCGCGTTCACCGGCTTCTCCGGCGGCTCGTCCACGGCGGGCGGGGACGGCGACGGCTCGCGGACCACCCAGTCCAAGAACTTGTCGCACGGCCACGCGGCAGCCCCGGCCCGACGCGCCGACTCGTGCAGCCGGGAATCGTTCGAGACGACCACCACGTCCCGCGATGGCCCGGTGAGGAGCGTTTCAATTTCATCATCAGCGGCTTGGCCGAACGCGAAGCGGACGCGGACACCGCGGTGGTCGGTTTCCGGCGACGGCCGCGGCGACTTCTGCCCGTCGAAAACGACGCGCATCGAGACGGCCCGCGCGGCGGCGACGCCCGCGAGCCAGTCGAGGAACCGCCGTCGCGCCGGGTCGAGGCGGCCGGTCGGCCGGGCCGTCAGATACCCGGCCGCGTGCATCAGGTTATACCCGTCCACGAGGAACCGCACGGCAACCTACTTCCCCTTCTTCAGGACGATCAGCACGGTCGTCGGCTTCGCGTCGAACCCGGTCGGCCGCGGCTGGCCGGGCGTGGCGAGGTGAATCTTCAACGTGTCGCCGGTCAGGTCGTAGACGCCGCTGTACGTCCCCTGTTCCGCCTTCGGCCCGCCGTCGATGGTCAGGTCGATCTGCTTCTTCGCCTCGTCGAGCTTGTACGGGGCCGCCCGCCCGGCCGTGATCGACTCCGCGTCGATCGTCACGCGGGTGACGTTCTCCTTCAGCTTCGTGGCGAACTCGCCGCCGGTCGTGGCCTCGCGATCGACCGACCACTCGCCGAGCAGCGGCGACTTCTTCTCGGCCGGCTTCTCCTGGGCGACCGCGCCGCCGGCGAAGGCCAGGGCGAGGACGAGCGGCACGAACTTGGGCATCGGACGGCCTCCGGAACGGGTGGTCGGCGCGCCGCCGACGGTAGCCCCACTATAGCGATGTTCGGCCGCGGACGCACGAAGAAGCGGCACCCGAAGAAGGAACGCCTTGCCCGCCGCGGCGCGGGGCGGTACGCTCGGGCCATGAACGAACCCTTTCGCGCCAAGTGGCTGCTCGTCGGCGTCGTGATGTTCCTCATCACCGGCTGCATGACGTACTCCGAGGCCGCGCTCCTGGTCGCCGGGCACGACGGCCAGGCGACGGTCGTGCAGTCGTTCGAGACCCGCCGCCGCCGGAGCACGCGGCTGACCGTCGAGTATCAGTTCACCGACCGACAGGGGAACAAGCGGAAGGAGCAATCGACCGTCTCCCGGCACACGCCGGTCCCGGCCCCCGGCGGCACGATCGACATCCGTTACACGAACGGCCAGAACGGCCACTCGCGACTGTCCGGGCACGTCAACTGGGTCGCCGTCGGCTTCTGCGGCGTGTCCGTGCTGCTCATCGGGTTCGGCATCGTCGCCCTCGTCCGCGAGGAGCGCGCGACCCGGCCCCGTCGCCGGCGAAAGGACTTCGACGACGACCCCGACGATCTCGACCGGCCCGACTCCCGCCAAACTCACGTCCAATAGCGCCGCGCGCTGACGGGTCGAAATCACAACCGGCACATCCGACACGGCCGGCCGCTCATCCACTTTTCATATTCATCAGGAGACTGGTAACGATTCCGCGACCTGCCTACAATCGTGCCTACGGGCAACCCTTCTCCAGATTGCCCACGTTCGGACTCGCGCCCACCCATTTTTCCCGAATTATCGAGGCACACCCGTGATCCGCCAAATCGTCCGGCGATGGCCCCCGGCCCTGCTCGCCGCCCTGTTCGTCCTGGTGATCGCCGCCCCCGGCCGGTCGGACCAGACCGCCGACATCGAGGACATCGAGAAGCAGATCGCCGACCTGAAGAAGAAGCTGGAGGAGGCGAAGAAGAAGCCGGCCCCGTCCCTGGCGACGAAGACCGGCCTGATCCCGGAGTCGGCGACGAAGGCGATGACGTGGCGGAACGTCGGCCCGGCAAACATGGGCGGCCGGATCACGTCGCTGGCGGTCTACGACGCCGACCCGACCACCTTCTACGTGGCCACCGCGTCCGGCGGGTTGCTCAAAACGACGAACAACGGGATCACGTTCAAGCACCAGTTCGACGATCAGGCGACGGTCTCGATCGGCGACGTGGCCGTGTGCCAGTCGAACCCGGACCTCGTGTGGGTCGGGACCGGCGAGGCGAACCCGCGGAACTCCGTCAGCTACGGCGACGGCGTCTATAAGAGCACCGACGGCGGGACCAAGTGGACGAACATGGGGCTGAAGAAGTCGTTCTCGACCGGCAAGATTCTCATCCACCCGAAGGCCCCGGACACGGTGTACGTCGGCACGCTCGGCCGGCTGTACGGCCCCGGCGGCGACCGCGGCGTCTTCAAAACGGAGGACGGCGGCAAGACGTGGACGCAGAGCCTGAAGATCGACGAGAACACCGGCATCATCGACATGGTGATGGATCCGAACGACCCGAACACGATCCTCGCGGCCGGCTGGGAGCGGAAGCGGGACGGGTTCGACGGGTTCTTCGGCGAGGCCCCCGTCCCGGACATGTACGGCCCGGTCGTGACGCACGGCGCGGGCGGCGGCATCTGGAAGACGACCGACGGCGGCAAGACGTGGAAGAAGCTCAACGGCGAGAAGGCGGCCAACGGCCTGCCGACCGTTAAGACCGGCCGGATCGGGTTCGACTTCTCCCGCAAGACGAAGGGGCTGGTGTACGCGATCATCGACACGGAGAAGGTCGGGACCGGCGACGCCCCGAAGCAGGTGTACATGGGCATCGTCGGCGAGACCGCGCCGGACAACGGCGGGGCGAAGCTCCAGGAGATCACGCCCGACTCGCCGGCCGCGAAGGCCGGGCTGAAGGCGAACGACATCGTCGTCAAGGCCGACGGCAAGCCGGTCGCGACCTACGACGCGCTGACGCAGATCATCCCGACGAAGAAGGCCGGCGAGAAGCTGAAGCTGACCGTGAAGCGGGACGACAAGGAAATCGAGATCGAGGTCACGCTCGCCGACCGGCCGCTCGACACCGGTAGCCGTCGGCAAGGTGGCGGTGGCGGCGGTGGCGGGCGGCAGGCCCAACCGACCACGCCGGCCCGGCCCGTCGCCGGGTTCCGGTTCGCCGCCGGCGGCGGGGCGAAGATCGCCAGCGTCACGAAGGACGGCCCGGCGGACAAGGCCGGCGTCAAGGACGGCGACGAGATCGTCGCCGTGGACGGCAAGGCGGTGAAGTCCGCCGAGGAGTACATCACCGCGCTCGGCGAGCGGAAGGTCGGCGACAAGGTGAAGCTCACCATCCTCCGCGGCACGGAGAAGAAGGACGTGGAGGTGACGCTCGCGTCCCCGACGGTCGCGGACCCGGCCCAGGGGGCGCGGATCACCGTGCTGATGCCCGGCTTCGCCCCGGACTTCGCGAACCGCGAGGCGCTCAAGGTCGGGACCGTCGTGCCCGGCGGCGAGGCGGAGAAGGCCGGGATCAAGGTCGGCGACGTCATCGAGGAGATCGACGGCAAGCCGGTGGCGAGCCGCCGCGACTTCCAGGCCGCGCTCCGCACCGGCCCGCAGGAGGACAGCCCCCGCAAGGTCGGGGACAAGGTCAAGGTGAAGGTCAAGCAGGGCGAGAAGACCATCGCGGCCGAACTCGCCATTGTGGAGATGCAGATCGCCGGGTTCGGCGGCGGTGGGGGAGGCGGCCGCGGGGCGAACCCGAACAAGCCGTACCTGCTCGGCCTCGGCGGCCAGCAGCCGAACGCCCAGGACACCCAGGGCAAGGACGGCTACCAGACCGGCGGCGTGTACGCCTCGACCGACTTCGGCGACACCTGGAAGCGGGTGAACAGCCTGAACCCGCGGCCGATGTACTTCAGCGTCGTCCGCGTGGACCCGACGGACGACAAGACGCTGTACGTGATCGGCGACGTGCCGGTGCTCTGGAAGAGTACGGACGGCGGCAAGCGGTTCGTGCAAGGCCCCAGCCGCGGCGTCCACGCCGACGGCCACGCCCTGTGGCTGAACCCGAAGAACGGCAAGCACGTCATCGTCGGGTGCGACGGCGGGTTTTACATGAGCTACGACGCCGGCGCGAACTGGGAGCACCTGAACCACTTCGCCCTCGGCCAGTTCTACCACGTCGCGGTGGACAACCGCCGCCCGTACCGCATCTACGGCGGCCTCCAGGACAACGGCAGCTGGGGCGGGCCGAGCCAGACGCTCCGCACCTACGGCCCGGTGAACGAGGACTGGAACTACGTCAACGGCGGCGACGGGTTCGTCTGCCGCGTCGATCCCACGGACCCGGACCTGGTGTACACCGAGAGCCAGGGCGGGGCGATCGCCCGGCGGAACTTCCGCACCGGCGAGCGCGGGTTCATCCGCCCGCCGACCCGGCAGAACGACCCGCCGCACCGGTTCAACTGGAACACGCCGTTCATCCTGAGCAGCCACAACCCGAGCATCTTCTACTCGGCCGGCGAGCACGTCTGGCGGTCGGTGAAGAAGGGCGTCGAGCTGAAGCAACTGACGAAGGAAGAAATCACCCGCACCAAGGCCGGCAGCGGCACGGCGCTGTCCGAGTCGCCGATGACGCCGGACGTGGTGTGGGCCGGCACGGACGACGGGTACGTCTGGGTCACCCGCGACGGCGGCGCGACGTGGACGAACGTGACGGCGAACGTCATCAAGGCCGGGCTGCCGGGCCACCGGTGGGTGGCGACGCTGGAGGCGTCCCGCGACGTGCAGGGCCGGTGCTACGCCTGCTTCGACGCCCACCGGTCGGACGACGACAAGCCGTACCTGTACGTGACGGAGGACTTCGGGGCGACGTGGAAGCCGATCGTCGGCAACCTGCCCGAGTTCGGCAGCACCCGCTGCCTGCGGGAGGACATCACGAAGCCCGACATCCTGTATTGCGGGACGGAGTTCGGGGCGTGGGTGTCGATCGACCGCGGGACGACGTGGAACAAGCTCGGCGACAACCTGCCGACGGTGGCCGTCCACGAGTTCGCGCAGCCGACGACGGCGAGCGAGATCGTGGTGGCGACGCACGGCCGGAGCGTCTGGGTGCTGGACATCGCCAGCCTGCGGCAGATGAACGACAAGGTGCTGAAGGCGAAGACCACGCTGTTCGCCCCGGCCGTCGCGACGCGGTGGCGGATGTCGGCCGGCGGCGAGTCGCCGTACAGCAGCTCGGACAAGAAGTTCGTCGGCCAGAACGCGACGCCGAGCGGCAAGATCGAGTACCTCCTCACGACGCCCGCGAAGCAGGTCAGCGTGAAGGTGCTGGACGTGGCCGGGAAGACGGTCGCCAACTTCGCCCAGGTGAAGAAGGAGGCCGGATTCCACCGGATCAACTGGACGCTGGCCGGGCAGACCGGGGCGGTGAAGCCGGGCACGTACCGGGTGGTGATGGCGGTGGACGGCGAGGAGGTGTCGCAGCCGATCACGGTCGAGTTGGACCCGAACGCGCCGAAGGACGTGGTGGCGCTCGACGGCGAGGAGGTCGTGCCGGAGACGCCGGTGAACCCGCTGAAGCCGATCAAGGTTCCGGCGATCATCGACAACTGATGTCGAGATGAACGACGAGACCCCGCGGACGTCGTCCGCGGGGTCTTCGTTTTTTTGACTTCCGAAGTCCGGCTTCGACTTCGGAAATCGAGCGCATCAGGAGCCTTCGCGGAGAGCGGCAACCGCCTCCGCGGCGGATCGACTTCCGAAGTCGAAGCCGGACTTCGGAAGTCGGGTCGCTCAATCCGCCGCCCCCACCTTCGCGTCCACGATCGAGAACAGGTACGCCTCCGGGTCGTCGCGGTTCAACTTCAGCACGCCGGTGATCTTCACGGGCGTCTTCACCGCGTCGGTTGCCTTGCCGGCCGCCAGCTCCACGCTCACGATCCCCGTCGGCTCCGGAAGCTCGCAGAACCAACAGCCGACCGGGAACTCCGTGAACAGGAACGCCGTCAGCTCCGCGTCGGCCGTCGTCGGGCGGACGAACCCGACGAGCGACACCGGCTTGCCGTCGAGCGTCGCCACGAACTTCAGGTGCGTCGGCGGGAACCGCTTGCCGATGGTCGTCTCCGCGAGGGCCGGCCACGGCAGTTCCGTCGGCCCGTTTGCGTTGACCGGCGGCAGCTTCGTCTCGTCGAACGTCCGCGCCAACGGTCGGGCCGACTTGAACGTGAGTGTGCCGAGGTCCACCGTCGCGTGTTCCCGCTTGTCCAACTCGTCCACCAGCGCCCGCCATTGCTGTCGCTTTTTGCGAAGCGATTCGGACTTCATTCCGAACTCGGTCACACAGCCGTCCAAAATGTTCGCCGCGGTACGAACGTCGCCGTTGGCGAACGCGACCTCGGCGATCAGCCAGAGCAGCCGGCCGTCGGCCGGCAGCCAGAGGGCCAGTTGCTGAACAACCGCCGCGTCGGGGTTCTTGTCGAACAGCGCGTCCGGCGCGTCGGCGGGCGTCTTGCGTTCCTTCAACCGAAGGCGGACGAGCTTCAGGTGAGCCGCCTCCGCCGCCTTGAGCTTCTCCGGCGCGAGGGCGACGGCGTCTTCCAAGACCGGTTCGGCCTGCTCCAAGTTGCCCGCGAGCTGCCACGCCGTGCCGAGGTTGGCGGCGAGCCGGAAGTGCTTCGGGTTCTCCCGCACCGCCGGCCGCAGCACCTCGACGGCCCGCTCCGCCTTGCCGAACCGAACCAACAGCGCCCCGTAGTCGGCCGTCTCGTCGGTGGTGAGTTTCCGCGTCCGCGAGGCCGTGTCGATCTTGTTGAGGGCGTCCGCGTAGGTGTCGTAAACGACCGACGCGGCCTGTGCCGCCGCCAGCGACCGGAGCGTGCGGTGGTCCGTGAGGAAGCCCCGCCACTTCGCCGGCAACGGGTTCACCGTCTCACCGGCGTAGTGCAACCCGGCGGCCGCGCGGCCGGCGACCGAGGCGACCAGCGCCGCGGCGATAAGGACTCTCATGGCGTCTCCACGGGTTCGAGCACCCACAACGGCCCGTTGCTCTCCAGCCACCACTCCATCAGATTCGGCTCGCGGACGCGGACCTGACTCGTCTCGTCGATGCGGACCAACTCGTTCGGCTCGAACGTCAGTCCCGTTTCGCGGAGGTAGCCGAGGACGCCGCTGAACAGGTGGAACAGCCGCTCGCCGTCCGCGTGCGTCGGCGAGTGGTACGCGAGGTTCGGCAGCCCGAGCCGGCCGCACGCGAACGTCCGCACCCAGACGCCGGGCACGTCCGTCAGTTCCATCTTCACGAACCCGCCGTACAGGAACGGGACCGGCAGCCCGCGGAGCGTCGCGAGCATGTCCTCATCATCGTCGTCGGCCGTCAGCGCGAAGCTGGCGACCGCGGCGCGGGCCTCCTCGTTCAACGTGACGATCGCGCCGAAGTGCGTCAACGCCCCGGCGACGCCCGCCACGGCGACGAGGTGTTCGAGCGGGTCGGTGTTCGTTCCGGCGTAGTAGAGCAGGACGTGAGCGCGGTGGCGGCGGGCTTGATCTTTGAAGTCTGGCGGGAGGAGCGCGGGCCGCAGGCAACTCTCGACCGCGTTCGGTGGCATGGGCGCGTCGAACGCGACCAACTTCACGACGTGGTCGCCCCACGTCACGAGGCCGAGCAACAGCGGCGGTGGGCCGCTCCCGGTGATGCCGGTCTTGTCGGCCGGTAGCGACTTCGCGTCAACCACCTCCACGGACGCGGCGGCCAGCGTCGGGTGGTAGTCGCGGACCGCGGCGGTCAGCCCGGTGGCGGAGAGTTCCGTGAGGTCGGCGAAGAGCAGCTGAAGCGAGGCCGGGTTCGGCGGCGTGTCGGCGGCGAAGCGGTCCAGGAAGCTCATACCGCCATGATACGCCGGCGGTCACTTCTCGCCCTTCTTCGGCAGGCCGTTGAACCGCCGCGGGTCGAACGGGTCGGCGGCGTCCGGCGCGACCGGCGGCTTGACGGCGGGCGGGGCCGGCGCGGGGGTTAGCGGCTTCGCCGCGACCGGTTGACCCGTCGCCCCGACGACCGCGCCGGGCAGCGCCGCGGGTTCCGGCTCGGCCGGCGGCGTGGATGGAGCCACCCCGAAGCCGCTCGGTTTCGCCGTGGCTGCCGTCGTCGGCTGAACGAACCGCACCCACGCTTCGAGGTTCTGCACGGCCGGTTGCTGGCGGTCCGCGAACGCGGCCCGCTTCTGCCCGCCGTGGGCCGTCAGCGTGTAGAGCAAGAGCGGACTCTTCGCCGGGTCTTCGCGGCTGATCTGGGCCGCGGTTGCGGTAAGGTTCGCGGCCGTCGCTTCCGGGTTCGCGTACCCCTCGGGAATCCGCGTCAGCTTGAAGCCGCCGTCGTAGTTCTTCGCCGCGTGGCAGCTCGCGCACTGGTTCATCAGCACCGGCTGCACCTTCGCGTTGAACGCGATGCCCACCTCGGTCGGGATCACGACCGGCTTCTCGGTCGCGGCGGCTTGCTTGACCTTCGCGTCGGCGGCGGGTTTCTTCACGGTCGCCTTCTCCAATCTCGTCACCATCTCGCGAAACGTCGCGTCCGTCGGGGCGAGCGCGACGCCGGCCTTCGCGTGGGTCAGGGCGCGGTCGGTCATGCCAACCTTCTCGCACCACCCGGCGAGCTTCCGCAGCCCGTCGGCGGTCGTCGTGTCCACCTTCCCGGCGACGAACTCGTAGACGGCGTCGCGGGACGCGCCGACGAACGCGATCTGCTTCAGGGTCAGAATTTTGGCTGTGCCGGCGGCGGGAGTGACGCGGACGACGCCGTCGAAGTTCTCGACCGTGCCTTCGAGAATCGTCAGGTCGTCGAGCAGCACGGCCTTCGGGGCCGAGGTCTGCCCGACCGCGACGGTGGTGAGAAGGAGGGTGACGAGAAGGGAGTGCTTCATGGCGCGAGGTGATACCCCCCGCGTTGGATGGGGTCAATCCGAACAGTGGGTCACTCGCTCCGCGAGTGACCGGGAAAGACTGCCGTGAGATGCAAAGCCGGCGGAGCGGGAAACGGTTATCGGTCACTCGCGGAGCGAGTGACCCACTGTCACGCGGCCTGGGCCAGTTCCTTGCGGACGGGGTTGATGACCGGCGGCATCGTCTCCAACAGGCCGTGGACGTGCTTGCAGACATGGTCCGGGCGGTCCTCGCCGCGGTACACGGCGTCCGCGCAGGTGCAGTGCCATCGCAGGTTGCCGTCGGCCAGCCGCTCGGCCGCGATCTGGTACGGCAGCCGCCCGCCGCTCACCTCCCACGTCATCGCGCACCCCGTCTCGCCGGGCCGCGGGTTGCGGTACGTCACGCGGTACTGGTACAGCGCCAGCGACCGCTTCCGGTCCGAGCCGGGCAGCATCAGGGTCACGAGGCCGAGCGTTCGCGTGCCGAATTGAGGTACAAGAATCATGCTCCACCGGGGGTTCGTTTTGGATCGAAGGAGTATACCAATTATACGCCGGTTCACCGATGTCCGTAGCGGGCCGAGGCGTAGAATAACGCTGGAAATCTCAGGGAGAAATCGCCGTGACCAGCCCGCCGGACGACTTTCAGACGCGCAAGGCCGCCCTGCGGGAACAAGCCCGTAAGAACCGCGTCGCGCAGAAGAACAAGGACGAGGTGAGCCGGCAGATCGTGACGCGGTTCATGGACCTCCCGGCCTACGCCGCGGCGAAGACGATCCTCTTCTACGTGGACGCCGGCAGCGAGGTCCGCACCCGGCACATGCTCCCCGAGGCGCTCGCCGGCGGGAAGCGGATCGTCGTCCCGTACTGCATCGTCGAGACGAACGAACTCGAACTCTTCCTGCTCGAAGACATGAGCGAGTTGGTCGAGGGCGCGTACAAGATTCTCGAACCGAAGGTCGAACTGCGGGAACTGCCGAACAAGAAGGTCCGGCCGGAAGACCTCGACCTCGTCATGGTCCCCGGCACGGCGTTCGACCCGAAGGGCGGGCGGATGGGCCAGGGCAAGGGGTACTACGACCGGCTCCTCGCCCGCGTCCGGCCGGACGCCCCGCTCGTCGCCCTCGCGTTCGACTGCCAAATCTTCGACGAAATCCCGGTCGCCCCGCACGACGTATTCATGGACCAGGTTCTCACCGAGACCCGCCTCCTCACCGGCGTCGGCCGCAAGCCATGAAGAACACCGCGATCCTGCTCATCGACTGCCCGGACCGCAAGGGCCTCGTCGCGGCCATCGGCGAATTCCTGTACAAGCACAACGCCAACATCCTGCACGCCGACCAGCACCAGGACCCGGAGCGGAACGTCTTCCTGATGCGCGTCGAGTGGGACCTGACCGGGTTCGACTTCGACCTGGCCGAGTTCCCGCGGGAGTTCGGCCCGCTCGCGGCCCGGCATGACATGCGGTGGCGGCTCGAACGCTCCGACCGCCCGCACCGGCTGGCGCTGTTCGTCTCCAAGTACGACCACTGTTTGGTGGACCTGCTCTACCGCCACCAGAGCGGCGAACTGCCGTGCGAGATTCCGCTCATCGTCGCGAACCACCCGGACGCGAAGCGGTGGGCCGACTTCTACGGCATCCCGTTCCACGTCCTGCCGATTGAGTCGGGAAAGAAGGCCGAGGGCGAGGCGAAGCAGCTCGCGCTGTTGAAGCAGCACGACATCGACCTCGTGATCCTCGCGCGGTACATGCAGGTCCTGTCGCCGGCGTTCGTGGCGGCGTTTCCGAACAAGGTCATCAACGTCCACCACTCGTTCCTGCCGGCGTTCGTCGGGGCGAAGCCGTACCACCGGGCGTTCGAGCGCGGGGTGAAGCTGATCGGCGCGACCAGCCACTACGTCACGGACGACCTGGACGAGGGGCCGATCATCGAGCAGGCCGTGGTCCGCGTCTCGCACCGGGACACGCTGGACGATTTGCTGGAGAAGGGCCGGGACATGGAGAAGGCCGTGCTGTCACGGGCCGTGCGGTGGCACCTCGACCACCGGATTCTGGTGTACGGGCGGAAGACGGTCGTGTTCGACTGAGGTTCCCATGCCGTTCGATCTCGCGGCCGAGGAAGCGACCATCCGCAAGGGCGGCGGCGACAAGGCCGTCGCGCGGCAGCACGAGAAGGGCCGCCTCACCGCCCGCGAGCGCATCGCGAAACTGACCGACGATCTCTTCGAACTCGGCCTGTGGGCCGCGCACGGGATGTACGCCGAGTGGGGCGGCGCGCCGTCCGCCGGGGTCGTCACCGGGGTCGGGCACGTCGGCGGGCGGCGGGTCATGGTCGTCGCCAACGACGCGACCGTGAAGGCCGGGGCGTTCTTCCCGCTGACGTGCAAGAAGGTGCTACGGGCGCAGCGGATCGCCACCGAGAACCGGCTGCCGCTCGTCTACCTCGTCGATTCCGCCGGCGTGTTCCTGCCGTTACAGGACGAGGTGTTCCCGGACGAGGACGACTTCGGCCGCATCTTCCGCAACAACGCCGTCATCTCCGCGGCCGGCATCCCGCAGTTCGCGGCCATCATGGGCAACTGCGTCGCCGGCGGCGGCTACCTGCCGGTCCTCTGCGACAAGTTGCTCATGACCGAGGGGAGCGGGCTGTACCTCGCCGGCCCCGCGCTCGTGAAGGCGGCCATCGGCCAGCAGGTCGATCACGAGGAACTCGGCGGCGCGAAGATGCACGCCGCGGTCAGCGGCACAATCGACTTCCGCGAGAAGGATGATGAGGCGTGTCTGGAGCGGTTGCGGCGACTGATTTCGATGTTGCAGGAAGATATTGTGGGCGAAAGCCCAGGCACGGCCGTGCCTGGGCTTTCGCCCTTCGAGAACCAGCAAGAGTACGACGTGCGCGACCTGTTCAAGCTCCTGCTCGACGACGCCCCGTTCGACGAGTACAAGGCCGAGTACGGCGAAACCCTCGTCTGCGGGTACGGGCGGCTCGGCGGGCGGCCGGTCGGCGTCGTCGCGAACCAGAAGCGGCGGGTCAAGACCGCCACCGGCGGCCTCCAGTTCGGCGGCGTCATCTACGCCGATTCCGCCGAGAAGGCCGCGCGGTTCGTCATGGACTGCAACCAGGTCCGCGTGCCGATCCTGTTCGTGCAGAACGTCAACGGGTTCATGGTCGGCCGCGACTCCGAGCAGGGCGGGATCATCAAGGCCGGGGCGAAGCTGGTGAACGCGATCAGCAACAGCGTCGTGCCGAAGGTCACGCTCATCACCGGCGGGTCGTTCGGGGCCGGGAACTACGCCCTGTGCGGCAAGGCGTTCGACCCGCGGTTCATCTTCGCGTGGCCGTCGGCGCGGTACGCCGTCATGGGCGGCGATCAGGCGGCGAACACGCTCCTCGACGTGCAGGTGCAGGCGCTCAAGCGGGCCGGGAAGGAGCCGGACGCGGCGGAACTGGCCGCCCTCCGCGACCAGGTGAAGGCGGCCTACGAGCAGCAGACGGACATCCGTTACGCCGCCGCCCGGCTGTGGGTGGACGCGATCGTCCCGCCGGAATCGACGCGGTCGGCGCTACTCGAAGCGCTGGCCGTCGCGACGCGGCACGACGACGGCCGCGAGTTCAAGACGGGCGTGTTCCAGGTCTGAAGAATGGCCCGCAGATGACGCCGATAAGAGCGCAGATGAAGAGGATAAATCAAGAAATCATGTTTTGGTTTTGATCCTCTTTATCTGCGTCGAAGTCCGCGTCATCTGCGGGCCATTGCTTAATTCTTGAACATTTTCCCCAACTCGAACGTGACGGTCTCACTCTTCGTCGCGGACGCTTTCGTGTCGCCGAGCTTCAGGTGCAGCGTCCGGGCCTTCGGCTCGAACACCATCGCTTGCAGCGTGTACTTCCCCTGGTTCACGCCGTCGAGGGCCGCGAACACGTCGGCCACGCCGAGCTTCTTGTCCTGGCTTTGAAGGGGGAGCAGCTTCGCTAGCCGCTTGCACTTCTGCCCGATGCCGAGGTCGTCCGAGAAGAAGTGGTTCGTGCAGCAGCACACGTCGTTGACCGCCTTGCGGGTCACGACCGCCTTCGGCGTGATCTCGAACACCACCCCGCCCGCCGGATCGCAAACCGTCATGCAGGAGGTCGTCGTGCGCTCGGTCTTCTTCAACAGCGCCTCCGCCTCGCTGACGGTCGCGCACTCCTCCAGCACGCGGCGGAACAGCGACAGCGTCGGCGTCCCCTTCCAGTTGAACTTCGGCTTGTCCTTCGACTGGTCGAGGTGAATCTCGTTGATCGTCAGCGCCAGCCCGTCCTCGTTCATGCCGGAGATGCAGCCGGTGATCGGCGCGATCATCACGGCCGCGAACGCCTTCTTACCGGTCGGGTGATAAACCGCGAGAAACGTGTGCTGATCGATTCCCTTCGACGGCATCCAGTCGAAGTTGCGGCCGAACACCGGGCCGCCGGTCGCGCTGCGGCCGTTCTCGACGACGACGGTGGCGCACCCCATGCCGCTCGACAGGTCGTAGACGGTGTTCGCGAAGTACAGCAGGTCCGTCTCGCGGTCGCCGAACTTTGCGGCCGCGTCCATCTCGGCGAGGTGGTCCTTCGGGAAGTTCTTCTTCAGCGTCCGGGACAGCAGCTTGATGCCGTCGAAGGCGTCTTCCTTCTTCGTGTCCTTGAGGAACGCTTCGAGCAACCCGCCGAGGTCCGGCGAGTTCTTGACGGCGAGGACGCCGTACTGCTCGCCTATTTGCTGCGGCGTGCCGCGGACGGTCAGCACCGGGATGCCGGCGACGTGCCGCATCTCGCCGTGGCCGTGCTTCACGTCCGGGAACGTCGTCGGGGCCTGTGCCCCGGCCCAGCCGGCGACCAAGAGCGTGACGAGCAAGGAGAGCAGTCGCGTCATGTTCATTCCTCGTTCGCGGTCGTGGTGCGGCCGAGGGCCACGTCGAACTCGCTGAGCAGCGGCACGAGCATCGCCGCGATCGTCCAGCAGAACGCCCCGGCGAGCGTCAGGAACGGCACGAGCGGGTCGGCCGACTCGTCCGTGCCGGGCTTCGCGATCAGGATGTTCGTCACGCAGTAGAACATCGCCAGTGGACACGCCACGCTGCCGATTGTCAAGGCCGTCGAGGGCCGGTCGGCGCTCAGCACCCAGACGAGGCCGCCGATGCCGAGGACGAGGAACGCGATGAAGCTCAGCCACTGGTTCGCGAAACTGCCGCCGTTGATGACGATCGTGTAGATGCAGATTAGCGTGCCGACGCAGAGGAAGAAGACCGTGCCGAGCGTGTTCACGATGGCCAGCCGGCTGTTCGTCAACCGCAGCGCGACGTGCAGGCCTAGCACGATGGCGAACGCGAACAGCACCAGGATCGCCCCGACCGTCGCGACCATCGGCGCGAGGTTGTAGACGAACCGCTCCGCGATGCCGAGCGTGGTCGGCGTCTTCGTCAACACCCCCTCGAAGGCGTAGTAGAACGCCATCAGCACCGGCGGGACGATGAACTGCCACGTGTTCTTCACCACGCCGAACAACTTGCCGAACACGAACTCGTAGGGCGAGATGTCCGTCACGAGCAGGATGTCGAGCGCCCCGCCGTCCCGCTCGGACGTGATCGACGTGACCGCCTGAGCGGCGATCAGCAACATGCTCAGCACCGTGACCGGCACGAGGCCGTAGGCGGCGGCGTAGGCCGACCGGCCGCCGGGCTGCGTCAGCTCGCCGTAGGCGAAGTAGGCGATGAGCGCCAACACGATGCCGAACGCGAGTTTCACCAGCAGTGGCCGGCGGCCGTAGGCGAGCGTCTTCGTTTCGCGCCATAGGATCGGGTTCTCGCCGACCTGCCGGACCGTGCCGGGGGCGGCGTGGGCCTTCGCCCGGAACTGCTTCAGCTCGTCCGGCGACAGGTCCGCCTCCGGGTCCACGCCGGGGCCTTCCCGCTGCATGATCGGCTCGCCGGACGGGTTCCACTTCCGCAGCTTCCAGACGCCGATCAGGTTCAGCACGACGAAGAAGCCGGTCATGACGAGCGAGAACCCGTAGGCCGGCGGAAGGAAGTTCCACCCCGCGGCCGGGGGTTCGAGGACGGATTGCATCACGATGAACGGGTCGAACCACGCCTGCACGACGAGCCAGTTCACGTCCGGGGAAATGAGCGGCCCGACCTGCCCGATGGCGAGCGCGAAGCAGATGTACAGCACGAGGCAGAGCACGGACAGCGCGAGGGCCTGGTACGTCCGCTCCCGCCAAAGCGCGACGAGGCCGCCGAGCGACCCGGCGGCATACGCCGCCGTCGCGAGGACGAGCGCCGCCTGGATCACCTGCGACGGGTCGATCCCGCCGAGGAGCAGTAGCATCGCGAGGACGGGGACGGACGTGAGCAGCATCGCCGTGAGCGGGAGCAGGCTGCCGAGCAGCTTCCCCAGCACGATCTCGTAGTCCCGCATGTCGGTGAGCAAGAGCAGGATGAACGTGCGGCGGTCCTTTTCCTGCGACACCGTGCTCGCGGCCGACAGCGCGGCGAAGAACAGGAGCAGCAGCAGTTCGACGTAGACGACGATCTGGAACAGCAGCAGGCCGAAGCGGGCCGTCTCGCCGAGGGTGGCGGTCTTCGTGAACCCGATGGTCGCCTGCCAGAGGGTGACGCCGAGGATCGCGAGGAGGCCGAGGAGGGCGGCCCGGGACGGGAAGTGACCCTTCCGCCGGGGGACGGTCACCAGCTCCCGCATGAAGATCGGCCCGAGCACGCAATCACCTCCAAAGGGGTATGAGGTATAGGGTATGGGGTCTGGTGGGGAAGGTCTGCCGGCCGTTCGTGAACCAAATCGTGGGGTGGGGGTCTGTTCTGCCAGACCCCAAACCCCATACCCCATACCCCATGAAGATAGTCGTTCTCGTCTTGCGCGGGTGTTCCGCCGGCTCGCTCGGGTGCTACGGCAACGAGTGGGTCGTCACGCCGGACCTCGACCGGCTCGCGGCCGAGGGCGTCGTCTTCGACCGGCACTACTCGGATTGCCCGGCCGCGGCCGCCGCCCGAACCGCATGGCGGACCGGCCGGGACGCGTTCCGAACCCACGCGATGGCCGCCCCGGACCTCTTGCAACAGCTCCGCGAGTCCGGGATTTTAACCGCCGTCGTCCGGGCGAACCGCGAGTCGAACGACGCCCATCCGGACTACTACGCCGCGTGGGGCAAAGTGTTCGACGCCCGCCCGTTGCCCGGAGAGCAAACCCTTGAATTGGTCGAGCGGTTGCCGACGATCCTCACGGAGTTGGCCGGACGCGACGACTGGTTCCTTCAAATCGAGATCGACACGCTGCTGCCGCCGTGGGTCGTGCCGCCGGGGGTATTCGACGCTTACCTGGACGACCTGCGGGATGAGGAAGAACCGGCCGACGAGCCGGTGACGCCGTGGGCGACCCCGGAAGTCGGGTGGTTCGACGCGGAGGATTTCGCGTCTTGGGAACTGCTGCGGCACAGCTTCGCGGCCGTCGTCACCGGCCTGGACGCGGACCTGGGGAAGGTGTTCGACCTGCTCCGGCCGCTCGACGCGGCGATCATCGTCACGTCCGACGGCGGGTTTCCGCTCGGCGAGCACGGCGTCGTCGGCCCGCACCGGCCGTGGCTGCACGAGGAGTTGGTCCACCTGCCGCTGATCCTGCGACTGCCGGGCGGGGCGAACGCCGGGCATCGGGTGGGCGGGTTCACGCAACCCGCCGACCTGATGCCGACGGTGCTGTCCCTGTTCGGGCTACCGACCCCCGACGCGATCGACGGGCGGGACGTGTCGAAGCTGGAAACTCACCGGGAACAGGCCGTCACGGCGCTCACCCTCGATGGCGCGGCCGAGGCGGCGATCCGCACGGACGCCTGGGCGTGCCTGATTCCCACGGCCCAGCACCCGGACGACGCCGACGACCCGCGGGCGGCGAAGTTGTACGTGAAGCCGGACGACCACTGGGAGGTCAACGACCTCGCCGCCCGCGAGCCGGACATCGTCGCCGAGTTCGAGCGGCGGCTCACTGCCCCGCGATGATGATCCGCGGGTGCTTCTTCGGGTCCGGCTCGGCCCGGCGGATCAGGTCCCGCACCATCCACGGCACGTTCCCCTCGCCGAACAGCAGGAACCCGAGCATCCCGCTCACCGGGCTTTCGTCCGTCCATCCGAAGTGGATTTCCGGCGGCCGGCCGACCTTCGCCATTTCCAACGTCACGGCCGCCAGCGTGTGCGAGATCGACGCCGCCCCGGTGATGTCGATGACGTACCGGCCCTCTTCCTGCTGAATCTTCATCACCGGCTCGGGGGCGAAGTCGCTCGCGTCGCTCAGCTCCACCTCGATGAACACGATCATCAGGTCCCGCGGGATGCGGTGCTCGCGGCGGATCGACGCCTCCTTCTCCGCCAGACTCCGGCGGCCGGGGCGGTGCGGCACGAGGACGGTCAGCTCCAACTCACGGATCGTGTCCCAGAGCAGGCGGGATTGCATGTCCGCCATTTCGAACCGGGTGAACCGCAGTTCCCGGCTGCGGGCGATCCGCGAAACGAGCGACGTGACGACGATCGTCACGATGAAGAACGTCGCGATCTTCAGCCCGCGGAAGCCCTTCTCGACCTCGTTCGCGACGGTCGTGTAAACGAACACGGCCGTGATGACGGCGAACGGCCACGACAGCCGCCGGTACCACGGCCCGTCGCGGTGGCGGTACACGTCGATGACGGCCGCCACGCACGCGCTCGTCATGAGCATCAACACGCCGGTCGCGTAGGCCCCGCCCTGGGCGTCCACGTTCGCCTTGAACAACAGCGTCACGATCAGGTTGATGGCCGTGAACAACAGCACGAGCGGCCGGACGGCCCGCGCCCAGTCCGGGGCCATGCCGTACTTCGGCAGGTACTGCGGCACGAGGTTCAGCAGCCCGACCATCGCGCTCGCCCCGGCGAACCAGAGGATCACGATGGTGCTGATGTCGTAGACGGTGCCGAACGCCGGGCCGAAGAACGGGCAGATTTCTTTCGCGTTCGGCACCTCGCCGTGCGCGATGTACGCCAGCGCCCGGCCGGCGGCCGGCTTCTTCGGCCAGTCCTCGACGTGGTGGATCGGGTTCCCCTTCGCGTCCGTCGGCAGTTCGCCGGCCGCGGACACCGGCGTGATCTGGTCCGGCGGGATGAGCGTGCTGACCACGACCGACGACGCGAGCAGCATCACGGACATGATCGCGGCCGCGGTGAGCAGCAGCTTCTTCGTGTTCGCGATCCGGCCGAGCGGGTGCTTCTTGTCGTCGTCGGGGCGGCCGCGGACGTTCGCCATGACCGCCACGCCGGTCTCGAACCCGGACAGGCCGAGGGCCAACTTCGGGAACAGGAGCAGCGCGACGGCGACCATGAACAGCCACCCGCCGCCGGCCGCGCCGAGCGGGTTCTCCGGCAGGTACCACTGCCCGGTCCGCACCAGCTCCCACCAGGCGTCGAACTTTTCCGGGTGTTGCGCGAGGTAGTTCAGCCCGTACCCGAGGACGACGACGTTCAGCGCCAGGTAGATCGCGACGATGCCGACGGCGAGGCCGATGACCTCGCGGAACCCCCGCATGAACATCCCGCCCAGGAGGACGAGCATGAACATCGTCACGCCGATCTGCTGGCCGAGGGCGGGCGACGAGCCGAGGTCCGGCTTCCACGGCCAACTCGGGTTCTCGATCAGGTGGACGGCGGCGTCGGCGGCCGAGAGCGTCTTCGTGATGACGAACCCGGTCGCCGCGAACCCGAGCAGGACGAGCACCATGATCTTGCCCGGCCACCCGGCGACGAGCTTCGCCAACATGCCGATCGAGCCTTGCCCCTCGAACGACTTCGACGCGACGTAGGCGTACACCGGCAGCGCGCCGAACAACGTCACGAGGATCAGGACGACCGTGGCGAGCGGGGCGAGCATCCCGGCGTTCTGCACGGCGATGGCCGGCTGGTAGCCGAGGGTCGAGAAGTAATCGACCCCGGTGAGGCACATCACCCAGAGCCAAAAGGATTGGTGCGGGGCGGGATGGGCCGGCCCGGAATGGGGGCCAGACGGAGTTGTCATGGGGGTGGGGGTCACCGCACCCGGATGCTCCGCGACGGGCCGAGCCGAACGGGTGGGGTCAGGCGGCCGTCCGGGGGACGACCGGCCTTAAAACTGAACCATCAGTGTACGACGACCGGCCGAAAAGTGGAACCCGGAGCGGGAGCGACGGGGTGTGTACGAGCGGTACACACCCCGTCGCCCCCGCTCCGGGTTCCACGAACGGATGCCCGCTACAGCGAGTTCCCGCCGACGAACACGCCGCCGAGGAAGTTCGACGGGTAGGCCAGGAAGTTGCTCAACTCGGCGAGCGAGTTGCCGTCGAAGATGCGGAGCCGCGGGAGCGTGCCGGACGCGGCCCCGGCGATGATGTCGGACAGCCCGTCGCCGTTGCGGTCGGTCGTGGCGACGCGGACGCCGCCGGTGCCGAACCGGCCGACGCCGCCGGTGGTGATTAGCCCGCCGGACCCGCCGAAGTTGATCGACCCGCCGCCGGTGTTCGTGCCGCCGGTGCCGCCGATGCCGGGGGTGATGGACCCGTCGCTGGGCGGGACGACGAGCTCCCGGAGCTGGGCCGACGACCGGCCGTCGAACACCCGGAACACCTCGGCCGCCCCCGACCCGACGACGATGTCCGCCTTCCCGTCGCCGCGGAACTGGCCGACGGCGACCGTCGCCCCGCCGCGGGTCGCGGAGTCGAACGCGAAGAACGCCCGGTTCGGGGCCGGGCTCGACACGCCGATCGTCTTCCGGCCGTCGAACACCTTGACGGCCGGCCCGCCGCCGGGGCCGGCCCCGGTGACGATGAAGTCCCGCTTGTCCGCCCCGGTGATGCCGTCCACGTTCCCGGCGGCGACGCGGACGCCGTTGCGGAACGACTGCTCGTAGGCGAAGAAGTCCGAGATGAGCGTGTTCGAGAGCGTCTTGTCCGCCTGCACGGCGAGGGAGTAGACCGACACCCGCGGCCCGCCGCCGACGCCGGCCCCGACGATCAGCTCGTTCGTCCGGTTGCCGAGCGCGTCCAGCCCGCCGTCGATGTCGCCGATGGCGACCTCGGCCCCGCCGCGGAAGTTCGGGTCGTTGAACGCGAAGAAGTTCAGGATGAGGACGCCGCTCGCCCCGTCGAACACGGAGATGCGGGCCGACCCGCCGACGGCCGGGGACGTGACGATGTCGTCCACGCCGTCCTGGTTCAGGTCGCCCGTCGCCACCCGGACGCCGCCGGTGAACGTGCTCTCATACGGGAAGAACGAGAACCGCTCGCTGCCGGTGGTCGATTCGTACACCCGGACCTGCGGCCCCGCCCCCGGCCCCGCGCCGGTGGCGAACAGCTTCGTCGAGCGGGTCGGGGCGACGATATTGATCGTGACCGTCGCCGGGGCGCTCTGCTCCTGGGTCGTGGTGTCGTTCGCCCGGTAGGTGAACTGGACCGGGCCGAACTGGTTCTGGTCGTAGTCGCTCGGGGCGACGAACGTGAAGCTGCCGTTCGAGTTGAACGTGAGCGTGCTGCCGGGCAGGGCCGGGGCCGGCTGCTTGCTCGACTTCGCCGGGCTGAGCTGCGTGGCGACGAGGATGGCCTGGAAGTTCGAGTCGCTGAAGTCGTTCGACAGGACGCCGTTCTTCGCATCGACGACGAGGACGCTGCCCGCCTGGATGGAGTACGTGTCGTCCACGGTGATGACGGCCGGCGTCTCGCGGGCTTCGAGGGTCTCCAACCGGAGGGGCGATTGGAGCGTGGGCCGGTCGGGGGTGCGGTCCTGCCGCGACGTGAAGCCGAACATTTGCGGACTACTCCTATATGCGCGTTCGGTGGGTGATGGCATTTCGTTGGGGGTATCACCCGGTCGCCGGGGGCCGGTCGCGGCTTGCGAACGGACGCCCCACGAATCCGCGCGGACGGAATGCCTACGCAGATATACCCGACGCGCGGGCGGGGGGTCGGCGGCGGCCGGGGATTTTCCGCCGCCCGCCGGGTCAACGCGACGGCGGGTGGCGGTTGCGCCCGGCGAACCGGACGCGGGCCGTATGCCATTCAGACGGGACAAAAGGCGGGAGGGATTTTCCACGGACGGATTCTGGCCGAATTGCTTCAAGTCCACCCCGGCCGGTTTGATCGACCGTGTCGGTCATGCGACCTTGAGCGCGAAGTCGGCGCGGTCGAGCCGGTAGTGCGGGTTGTAGTACGGGTCGCCGTGCCGCAGGAACGCGGACCACTTGATGTGGAACAAGTCGATCTCCCGCTGGAACCGGGCCTGCTTCTCCGGCGTGTCCTCGTACCCGCGGGTCTTCGACTCGAAGTGGTACAGCTCCGCGTTCGGCGTCCAGACGACGCGGTAGCCCTTCTGCAGGATTTGCAGGCAGATGTCCACGTCGTTGAACGCGAGGACGAACCCCTCGTCGAACCCGCCGATCTCGCGGAACACCTTCGTCGGGCAGAGCAGGCACGCCCCGGTGACGGCCGCGACGTTCTGGGTGAATCGCAGCCGTTGCATGTGCCCGGTGGCCATCCGCGGGAAGTTCAGGTGGCTGTGCCCGGCGACGCCGCCCATGCCGACGACGATGCCGGCGTGCTGGATCGTGTCGTCCGCGTAGTACAGCTTCGCCCCGACCGCCCCAACCCCCGGCTGCACGCCCAGCTTCACCATCTGCTCTAGCCAGTCCGGGTTCACGGCCTCGATGTCGTTGTTCAAACAGAGGAGCAACTCGCCGCGGGCCTGCGCCGCGGCGAAGTTGTTGACGGCCGCGTAGTTGAACGGCTTCTTCCATTCGAGGATGCGGACGTGCGGCTGCTTCTCCAACTGCCGGTAGTACGCGAACGTCTCCGGCCGGACGCTGCCGTTCTCGACGATCAGCAACTCGTAGTTCGCGTAGCTGGACTTCGCGAGGGAATCGACGCACCGGGCGAGCATCTCGGCGGCGTCCTTGTTCGGCACGATGACGCTGACGAGCGGCTGCGTCCGCAGGTGGTGGACGACGTGGTACATACCGGGGACCGCGCCGTCGTGGACCGTCCCGTCAACGCCGAGGCGGGCGAGTTGTTCCTGCACGGCCCGCTTCCCGGCGGCGTGGGCGTACCCCTTCGTCCCGGCGTCGGCGGCCGTCGATTGCCGGTGCATCCGCCAGTGGTAGAGGACGTGCGGGACGTGGACGATCTTGCGGGCACGTTCCGTCGCGCGAAGGACGAGGTCGTGGTCCTGCGCCCCGTCGAACCCGGCCCGGAACCCGCCGATCTCGTCCACGAGCGTCCGTTTCAACACAGCCAAGTGGCAGATGTAGTTCCGGCTGCGGAGCGTCTCCGGCGACCAGTCCGGCTTGAAGTTCGGCTCGACGCGGTTGCCCTCGAAGTCGAGCTTGTCCTCGTCGGAATAGAGGAAGTCGGCCGTCGGGTTCGCGAGGACCGTCTCGGCGATTTCGTACAGGGCGAACGGGGCGAGCGTGTCGTCGTGGTCGAGCAGCGCGACGAAGTCGCCGGTCGCCAGTTCGAGGGCCGCGTTCGAGTTGCCGACGATGCCGCCGTTGGTTTCGAGGAATCGGACCTTCACCCGCGGGTCGGCCGCGGTGGCCTTCTCCAGCAGCGGCCGGACGTGTGGGGCGGTGCTGGCGTCGGCGAGGCAGAGCTGCCAGTGCGGGTACGTCTGTGCCTGCACCGACTTCAACATCGCGTCCAGGAACGCGGCCGGCGGGTTGAACACCGGCACGACGACGCTGACGATCGGGGCGCGGGGGAACTTGTGATTCCGTTGCTTCTGGAGGTCGGCGGCCGTCGGCTCGAACGCCTTGATCCACCGCTGGTACTCGTCCGGCGGGGTGCATTCCTCGCGGTGGCGCTCCTCCGGCGGCGGGCCGCCGTTGACCCGGCGGTCCAGGAGGCGGCCGAACTTCCGGGCGAACGACTTGACCGCGACGCGACGCTTCGTGTGCAGCGGGAGGAACCGGTCGAGCAACTTCTGGGCGATCTTCGCGATGCGGAACGCCTTCGATGACTTGATCGCGTGCAGTTCCGTCTGCCGCTGCTCGAGCAACTCCGTGCGGCGCATGAGCGCCGCCTCGAGCTGCTCGATCCGCCGCTTGGCGACGTCGAGTTCCCACGATCCGTCTACGGGCGACACGTCAGCCATCGGCGTCCCTTTGCGCACGGGGGAGAAGCGCGAAAGGGTATCACGCGAACGGGTTACGTGGCAACGTGGGTTTTCGATTCCGCCGGGTGTTTCGCCGGGTGGTGCCGCTCGCCGACGATATATTCCGGAACGCCCTTCGGTCGGAGGAAGATGTTGACCATCTCGACGCCGACGCCGAACGCCATCGCGAAGTAGACGTAAGCCTTGTCGATGTGCTGCCCCAACCCCTCCGCGACGAGCAGCACGCCGATTAGGATGAGGAAGCTGAGGGCCAGCACCTTGACCGTCGGGTACTTGTCCACGAAGTTCGAGATCGGCCCGGCGAACGCGAGCATGACGAGCATGGCGATGACCATCGCGGCGACCATGACGGGCAGGGAATCGACCATGCCGACGGCCGTGATGACGGAGTCGAGCGAGAAGACGATGTCGATGATGGCGATCTGGACGATCACCTTCGCGAAGCTGGCGACGGCCTGCGCCTTCGGCTTCCCCTCCTCGTGGGCCTTCGCCTCGCTCAACTTGTGGTGCATCTCCATCACCGACTTCACGATCAGGAACGCGCCGCCGGCGAGGAGGATGATGTCCCGCCAGGAGATGTCGCGGGCGTCCGGGGCCATGCCGGGGATCGGCAGGGTGAACACCTTCGCCGTCAAGCCGAGGAGGAACGACAGCGAGAACAGCAGCAGAATGCGGGTCCCGAGGGCGGCGGCGAGGCCGATCTTGCGGGCCTGCGGCTGCCGCTCCTTCGGCAGCCGGCCGACGATGATGGCGAGGAAGATGATGTTGTCGATGCCGAGGACGATCTCCATGAGCGCGAGCGTGACCAGCCCGACGGCGGCGGCGACGAGCGACAACTCGACCGGCGGCCGCTGGACCTTCAGCTCCCGCACGTCGGCGAGCTTCAACTGTTGAGTCGTGCCGTCGGCGGCGGTCACCGTCATGGTGTCGGCGGTCGGGTGGCCGTGCAGGTGGTTCTGATTCGCCAGTTCCACGATCGCGAGCGGGTGGCCGTCTTCCACGCCGAAGTCAATCGTCTTCACCTTGTCGAGCGCCAGGTCGAGCGTGCCGTAGTCGGTCTTGAGTTGCAGCGTCGGCGGCAGTTTCCCCTCGACCTTCCCGCCGGCCGTCTTCTCGATCACGACCGGCACGCCTATCGTTGCGTCCGGCTTCGCGGCCGCTTCCCCCTCGCCGCGGGCGGGGCGGGTGAGCATCAGGCCGAGGAAGAGGAACCCGCCGAGGAGGTAAGCGAGCGAACGGAACCGACGCATCGGCGGGAACTCCGGGTGGGGGGGGCGTGAGGGTATACTGTAAGAATTTCGCCGGAAGCGGCGGGAGGTTTCACGACATGACTCAGGCATTCGTCCCGTACCGCCCGCGGCCGCTCCGGTCGCTCGGACGACACGACATCGGCGGGTATCGTCTGAAGCAGTACGCGATCACTCTGGCCGACGACGTGCCGTTCGACGCCGCGGCGTTCGCCGACGGCCTGCGGCTGGCGTGCGGGCAATTGCCGTCGCCGGCAGTGACGGGCGAGCGGCCGGGCGTCGGGTTCGCGATCTTGCACCAGGCGCGGACGCTCAACTATCTCATCCTGTGCTGGTGGGACCGCGAGAACGAGCTGCCGACGCGGGTGTTCGTGCAGGACGGCGGGGCGTGGCGGCCGGCCGCCGGCGGCGAGTCGTTCTGCGTGTGGGACCTCCACGTCGTCGGATGGGAGCGGGACGCCTACGTCCACACCGTCTTGGCCGGCGGCGACGCGGAAGCGTACCTGGCGCGGACGGCCAACGGCTATGCGTGACGGGCGTTGAGAGGATATACTGCGAGTAACCGAAGGAGGTAAGCCGATGAGTACGGTGATCGTCGCCGACGAAACGCGGGAACAGATTCTAGCAACGAACGGCGAAATCGAATTTCGCGACGCGGCGGGCAACCTGCTCGCCCTCGGGCGGAAGGTTGTGAACTACCGAGAGCTGGTCGCCCCCGAAGATTGGCCGTCGGACGAGGAGCTAGACCGCATCTCGAAGATGGAAGGCGGCCATACGATCGAGCAGGTTATGGAACGGTTACGGGGGCTTTCCAAGTGACCGTCATCTGGCAACCGCCCGCCCTCGATCAACTCGCCGATTATTACGTGCTGTTGCCACTGGCGGATCAGCGGGCGCTCGAAGTGACCGTGAAGCGAATTGATAAGCGACTCGAAGAAAATGCGTGGTCCTTGGGCGAGTCACGCGGTTCGGACGCACGCCGCCTCTGGTTCACCGGGCCGTTCGCGGTATCGTTCGACATTCAGCCGGGCGGGTTGGTCTACGTTCTCCACATCGGGATTTTGAAGCGACCGAGAGACGAGCCATGAAACAAAAACGCCCCGCGACTCCGTCGCGGGGCGTTCGGGTTACTGCTCATTCATATCACACCGCCAGCTGCACGCCGGCGGCTTCCGCGCCCGGCTCGCGGCCTTCCAACACGTCCTTCAGCCGCGCCCGCGCGACGTGCAGCCGCCGCTTGATCGTGCCGACCGGCGTCTCGAACTCGCGGGCCATCTGCTTCAGGCTCCGGCCCCGCAGGTAGAACGCCTCCAGCGTCGCCCGGTCCAGGTCCTTCAGCTTCTTCAGGCCGGCGTGCAGCCCGGCCTTCTCCTCGGAGAGGACGAGCTGCTCGTCCGGCGTCCGGAAGTCGCCCTCGACGCCGTCCAGGAACTCCGGCTCCGTGCCGAAAACCGGACCCTTCCGCGTCAGCCGATTGATGGCCATCCGGGCCGTGATCCGCCGCAGCCAGCCGGCGAAGCACCGCGCGTCCCGCAGTTGCGGCAGCTTCCGCATCGCGTGGACGAACACCTCTTGCGCCAGCTCCTGCGCCTCGATCGGGTCCCGGACCCGCGCCAGGGCCATCGCGTACACGCTCGCCTGGAACCGCGTGACCAGTTCGCCGTAGGCCGCCCGGTCGCCCGTCTTCGCCTTGTCCACCAGGATCGTAATTTCCGTCCAGCTCATGATTGGGTTCCTGTCCCGATCCCATCGTTTCGAGGACCGAACCGGCGTTTTCAGACCATTCGCGACCGCCGCCCCGGATCAGTGGAGGGGGCTGAGTCGCAACGGTCCGAGCGGGCCGGGCGGCGGGACCGACAACGCACCGGTCGCGACCACCTGAGATGGCCGGGTGCGAACTCGTCGGGCCGACACGCGCGGTTTGCCCCGCGGCGGGTGCGGTTGTAATTGGCGGTGACGGCACGAGTCGGACGGGTCGGGCGGAATCGACGCACAGGAACGGACTGAGCCGGGTGGCTCGTCGGTTCCGCGCCGCCGGTCCGCGTCGCGCCGGTGGCGGACGCCCCACGACGTGGGAACGCGCCAACGACGGATGACCCGAACAATCGGGCAACGCCTACCGCAATCGGTCGAGGGTTACTGTCTGGCCGGTCACGTCACAGCTTCTTCGCGCTACTTGCTCACGGTCGAACGTCTTGGACCGCCCGCGGGGGCCGGTCGGAGGCACGTCAAGTTCGAGCAAATGTTCGCTATTAAGCCGTGCGTCACCTCACTTCGCGGTCGCCGCACTCGGCCGACTCATTCGTGCCGCGGCTAAGCCGCGTTTTCGGTCCGTCCTGTCCGCTCGGCGGTCGGGCGATTGGCAGTCGCTACCGATCCGCGTTCTCGAACAGTGAGGCCACGAATGAATCTGCCGGTTCGTACCAGCCATCGGCGGCGTGCCGGAGAGCTGGTTCGCCTGCTTCGCCCATTGGGCGAACAGGGTGCGACGAACGACAGGGCCAGAGACACGTCCGACCGCAACGGCAATCAGCGGATATCGCATGGCGGATACCTCCTCCTGCCGCGAACCGGGTTGCGGTTCGTGGTGCGGACGCTGGGACAACGACTGTCCCGGAGACAGGAACTCCGCCGGCGGTAGTGGCATGGCGACCGCCATGAACCCGGTACCGACGCGATCGGCCGCCGTCCGCTTCGCCGTATTGGCGAGGCCGGACGTCACGGTCTTCGTCACGCGGTTCATCAGGTTCACGGCGTTCATGACACACACCTCCGACGGAACGATTTGGCGGGCCGAGGCCCGCCGTGGGTTGGGTTTAGCTACGCATGTCCAGGCAGTTAGGGTGAAGGAAACGACTTACCTTCCAACACGTCCGGAAGTCCGAAGTTTGCGCCGAACGGGGAAGAATCAGCGATCATACCCGTTGGACGCGGCCGAGCAACCGGTATTCCCGCGTTTTCGCGGGAATTTTCGGTGTATTTCACGTGAACCTCGGCCGGACGTTCCCTATCAGAGAGGCCCGGATCGCGGCAGGTTCGCGCGGATTCCCGATTTCCTTCGAGATTTTTCGCGAACCTGTTTCACGCTGTCATTACGTTGAAGTGCCCGTCCGTAGATGTTGAATTTCGGCCGCCAGGTTCCGCCGTGCCGTCGCCTCGCCTTCGAGGAACAGCACGTCCGTGCGGTAGATGCGGTCGCGGGCCAGGAACCCTTCCAGCACGGCGGCGCGGCCGGCGCGATACGCCTCGTCCGGGACGTGGGCGTACTCCCGGCGGATCGCGTCGGCGTACCGCCGATAACGGGCCTCCCCCGCGCCGAGGATCGCGAGGTCGGCGTCCAGCAGGACGTTCGCGTCCGGCGAATCGGGAGTCGCGGCGTGGGTCGTCAACAAAATGAGAGTCGCGACCTTCGCGGTCAGCTCCGGGACGATTCCCAGTTCCCCCAAGTTCACACGAGCTAGCTCGGCGCTGTCCGCCTCGTTCGTCTTGCTCGTCGGGTCGTACACCGCGTCGTGGAACCACGCGGCAAACTGCACCGCCGTCGGGTCGTCGGCCAGCTTCGCGAGGCGGCCGACCACCTTCAGCACCTCGACGACGTGCTCCAGGTTGTGGTAGTGCCGGTGCGGTTCGGAATGGGCGGCGACGAGCCGGTCGAAGACGGGGTACGCCGCGGCCGGGTTCACGCCGAGGCCGCCGACGAACCGGACCCACTGGGTTTGCAACTGGTCGAGCCGTTCGGGGGAGATCATCGGCGGCGTGTTTCCGGATTGTAACGGCGGGTCCGGCATCCGACGATTCCTTGCCCGGCCCCAGGACCTTCATTTATAGTTGAAGGTGAACCGCCGCGTCCCGAGGGGTCCGTATGTCCGCCGTCAAGCTGCCGCACGCCATCGAGGAGAAGCTCGGCGAACTCTCGCAACAAGTGCGGCGGCTGTGGCTGTACCGCGGCGTCAGCTGGTTCGCGCTCGCGTTCTTCGGGTCCGCCCTCGGCCTCGTCCTGCTCGACGCCAACTTCGAGTTCCCCGGCTGGGGCCGCACGCTGTTACTCGTCGGGTGGGTCGTCCTGCAAGTGGTCGCGTTCCGCCGGTGCGTCCTCCGGCCGATCCGCAGCCCGATCCCGGTCCCGCTCCTGGCCGCGGCCATCGAGGACCAGTTCCCGAACCTGTCCGAGCGGCTCAGCACGCTCGTCGAACTCAGCGAGAACGCCGAACCCGGCAACGGCTCGAAGGCGCTCATCGAAGTCCTCGCGCGGGACACGGCCCAACGCGCCAAAAAGCTGAACTTCCACAAGGCCGCGCCGACCGCGTCCGTCGTCCGGCTCGCGTTCCTGTCGTTCCTCGTCGCGGCCGCGATCCTGTCGCCGCTGTTCTTCATCCCCGGCGCGGCCGAGCGGTTGCGGCGGTTCCTCATGCCGTGGGGCGGGGCGAAGGCCGAGACCGGATTCAAGGTCGTCGTGTCGTCGAAGGACCTGATCGTGAAGCGGAACGACGCCGTCACGCTGACCGGGTTCCTCGAACGGCTCAGCCCGGACGCGCCGCTGCCGGAAATCGCAACCCTCGTCTACAAGGAGGAGGCCGGCGAGGAGAAGAAGCTGCCGATGACCGGCGACGAGAAGGCGGCGTTCACCGTCACCCGGCCGACGGTGAAGGACGGGTTCGACTACTGCATGGAGGCCGGCGGCGTCCGCAGCGAGTGGTTCAAGGTCACGGTCGTGGACGCGGTCGAGTTGACGGACGGCACGACGTTCACCGTCGCCCCGCCGAAGTACGCGGCCGGCAGCCTCGAGGAGCAGAAGCAGCAAGGGCTGCACGAGTTCGAGGCGCTGCAGTACAGCCGGGTGACGTTCGACCTGAAGTTCAACCGCCCGGCCCGGTCCGCGGCGTTCGAGTGGAAGCCGGCCAACCCGGACGCGCAAATCGCGGCCGACCAGTTCTTCGCGAACCTGAACGCCGACCGGACCGGCGGCACGGCCGAGTGGATGCTGATCGGCGAGGGGACGCTCAAGCTGGTCGTCACCGGCGAGCAGAACGTCCGCACCGAGGTCGTCGTCGCGACGAAGGCCCGGATCGACGCCCCGCCGAAGTTCGAGAAGGTCACGAACGTCAGCGACAAGCCCCGCGACGTGCGGCCCGGCGAGCGGGTCCCCGTCGAGCTGACGATCACCGACGACGTGAAGGTCGAGAAGGTCGAGGTGCAGTTCGAGCTGAACAACGACCCCGCGACGAAGCGGGTGCTGCCGGTCACGCTCAAGGACATCGGCACGCAGCGGGCCGAGGGGCGGTACTCGTTCGACCTCGCGGACAAGGCGAAGGAAGGCGACGTGGTGAAGTTCCGCATCCGCGCGGTGGACAACCGCAACGTGCCGGAGTTCAACGCCACGCCGCAGGAGGTCTTTTACCCCGAAAAGGGCTGGTCCGAACTGAAGCTCGACCGCTCGGCGAAGCCACTCGCGGAGCAAGACATCCTGGCGAAGGCGGAGAAGATCAAGGAGAAGCTGGAGGCCGCGCGGAAGGACGTGGCCGACGCGCAGCGGGCCGTCGAGGAGGTGAGGAAGGACGCGGCCGGTAAGGACCAGCTGACGCCGGACCAGATCGCGGCGCTCGACAACGCGAAGAACAAGGAGAAGGACGCCGCCCGGCAGCTCGAAGACCTCGCCCGCGAGGTGGGGCTGACGCCGGACTTCCGGCCGTTCGCGCGGGAGATCAAGGACATCGAGGAGGACCCGCTGCGGCAGGCGGACGACAAGCTCCGCAAGGCGCAGAACGAGGCCGACCCGGAGCCGCGGGACAAGGCCGTCCGCGAGGCCGCGGCCGAGTTGAACCGCGCGAAGGACAAGCTGCGGGAGTTGATCGGCAAGGCCGACGAGGTGGCGAAGAACCTTCTCAACAAGCGGAAGCTCGAGGAGATCGCGGACAAGGAGAAGGAGCTGGCCGAGGAGTTGAAGAACAACCCGAATAACGACCGCGTCGCCCGCGACGTGGCGAAGAAGCAGCAGGAACTGAACGCGGAACTGGACGAGTTGCTGAAGAACGACCCGCAACTGAAGAAGGCCGTCGAGGAGATGCAAAAGGAGCAGGCGAAGGAGTTGGCCGAGGACGCGAAGCAGCTGGCCGAACAACAGCGGCGGTTGGAGCAGGCCGCCAAGGACCAGGCCGACGCCGCGAAGAAGAAGGCGATGGAGGCGACTGCCAAGAAGCAAAAGGACCTCGGCGAGAAGGCCGACCAACTTCGCAAGAAGACGGCCGACGAGGCGAAGGTCGCGGGCGCGGACCAGCTCCCGAAGGAGCCGTTCGACAAGGCGAACGAGCAGATCGAGAAGGGGAACGCCGTCGAGGCGATGACGGAGCAAGAGAAAGCGGCGAAGGAACTCGACAAGCTCGCCGACGCGCTGGAGAAGGCCGCCGCCGACCGCAAGGACCCGAAGAAGGCGGCACAGCAGCTCGCGAAGCTGGAGGACGAACTCCGCAAGAAGGCGGCGGACGCGAAGGAGCCGTCCGACGAGTTGAAGAAGAAGATGCAGAAGGAGCAGGACGCCGTGCGGCGGGCGACGGAGAAGCTGACCACGCCGCCCGGCAACGAGGAGGCGAAACAAGCGAAGGAAGACGCCCTTCAGAAACTCGACGAGGCGAAGAAGGCGGCGGGTGAGGACCCGGCCCAGGCCGAGCAGAAGATGAAGGACGCCGCCGAGGCGCTCGACCGGCTCGCGGACAAGCTGCCGAGCCGCGAGGAGCGGATGAAGGCGGCGAAGGACGAGCTTCAAAAACTCCAGCGGGAGCAGGACGCGCTCCAGCGGGAAATTCAGGAGAAGACGAAGGGCCTCGACAAGAAGACCCCGGACGAGGTGGCGCGGAAGGAGGCGGCCGAGAAGCTGGCCGACGCCGCGAAGAAGCAGCAGGAAATCGCGGAGAAGCTCGACCAGCTCGACACGCCGGGGCTGGAGAAGCGGAAGGAGAAGACCGCCGAGGCCGCGATGCGGGCCGCGGAGGACTTGCAGAACGGCCGCACGCAGGACACCGGCGCGTCCCAGCAACAGGCGAAGCGGCAGATGGAGCAGCTGCGGCAGGCGCTCGACGGGCAGAAGCCGAACGACCAGAAGGCCGACGAGCTGGCGAAGCAGCAGCGCGAGATCGCGGACGCGGCCGACAAGGCGAACGGCAAGCCGGACCCGAACCAGCTCCAGCGGCTGCAGGAGCAGGAACGGGCGCTCAAGAACGACCTCGCGAAGATGACCGACCCGAATGACGCGGAGCAACTCAACCGCGCGAAGGACGCCGTCCGCAAGGCCGAGGAGGCCCTTCAACGCAACGACGCGGACGAACTCAAGAAGAAGACGAAGGAGGCGGCCGAGGAACTCGACCGGCTCGCGGACCAGTTGGCCGGCGCGGAAGGGGACGCCGAGCGCGCCGAGCGATTGGCGAAGCAGCAAGAGGCGGCCGCGGAGAAGGCGAAGCAGCAGGCCGGGAAGCCGTCCACGCCGGAGCAGACGGACGCCGCGAAGGACGAACTCCAACGGCAAGCGGAAGACTTGAAGCAAACCCGCGTCGGCGACGCGCAGGAGGCGAAGAAGAAGGCGGCGGACGCCCTGGAGAAGTTGCAACGCGACCCGAACCCGGAGAAGGCCCCGAAACTTCAGAAGGACGCGGCCGAGGCGATGCGGGAACTCGCCGACCAGATGCAGAAGAAGGGCGAGAAGAACGCGCAGAAGCAACCCGACCGCGGCGACCCGGACGCGACCCCCGGCGAGGACGCGACCGGGCTGCCGTCGAAGGCCGACGCGCAGGCCGCCCGCGACCTGGCGAAGCAAGAACGCGACCTCCGCAACGAACTCGCGAAGGCGAACGAGGCCGGCGACAAGGGGCCGCAGCCGACGGACAACAAGAAGGTCGAGGACCACGCCAAGAAGCAGCAAGACCTCGCGAACGAGGCGCAGGACTTGGCGAAGGAGGCCGGCAAGCAGGAGGGCGGCGCGGGCAAGCCGGCGAACGACGCGGCCCAGCAAGCGCAGGAGGCGGCCGACCAGATGAAGGCCGGGTCGCCGGACCGCGCGAAGGCGGCGGGCGAGAAGGCGCAACAGAACCTCGAACGGGTCGCGAAGGCCAACGGCGACAACGCCGCCGGCAAGAAGGCGAAGGAACTGGCCGACCGGCAGCAGCAGTTGAACAAGGAGGCCGGCGAGCAGGGCAACGACCCCGGCGCGGCCGCGGCCCAGCAGCAGAAGCAACAGGGCGACCTCGCGAAGCAGGCCGGCGAACTCGGCGAGAAGCTCGACGACGCGGCGAGGGAACCCGGTAAGGCCGACAACGAGAAGCTCAAGAAGGCCGGCGACGCCGCCCGCGAGGCCCAGAAGCAGATGGAGCGGGCCAAGCGCGAGGAGGAGGCCGGCCGCAAGCAGAACGCCGAGGACGCGCGGAAGCAGGCCGAGAAGAAGCTCGGCGAGGCCCAGCAGCAGGCCGAGGAAGCCGGCGGCGGCAAGCCGATGGACGGCGAGGGGGAGAAGGGGAACAAGGCCGCGCAGAAGGCCGGGAAGAGCGTGAAGGAGGCCGAGGGCCAGATGGACCAGGCCGGCAAGCAGCTCGGCCAGAAGGAGAACGACAAGGCGCAGAAGTCGATGGAGAAGGCGGCCCAGAAGCTCAACGACGCCGCGAAGCAACTCGCCGAGGGCGACCCGGACGGCAAGGGGAAGAACGGCAGCGCGTCGAACCCGATGAACAACGACGGGTCCGGCCAGGAGGCCCCGACGAAGTCCGACCTGCCGAAGGACGTGCAGCAGTACCTCGGCAAGCCGTGGGGCGACCTGCCCGGCGACGTGAAGTCGAAGATCATCCAGGACCTGCAGGCGAAGTACGGCGAGGACTACGCGCGGGTCATCAAGCTGTACTTCGAGCAGATCGCGGAGAAGAAGTAATCAGAATGGCCCGCAGATGACGCAGACCTTCGGACGCAGATGAAAACCGGATAAAGCCAAATCTCTTCTTGGTTTTCATCCTCTTTATCTGCGCCGAAGTCCGCGTCATCTGCGGGCCATTCTTCGTTTTTGTAGGCTAGTCGATGGAGGTCTGTCATGTCCATCGACCGCACGCCGTTCGACCCGGCCCGGCCGCTCGAACTCGCCCACACGATCCCGAACACCTGGTACTTCGACCGCGACCACCACGACCGCGAGCGGCGGCACGTCTTCGGCAACTCCTGGCAGTGCGTCGGCCGCGCGGAGCAGGTCGCGGAAATCGGCGGGTTCCTCACCGCGGACGTGGCCGGCGAGCCGGTGCTGGTCGTGCGGGGGGACGACGGCATCCTCCGCGCGTTCTTCAACGTCTGCCGCCACCGGGCCGCGCCGGTGATGAGTGAGCCGTGCGGCCACGCCACGAAGCTGCGGTGCCGCTACCACGGCTGGACCTACGACCTCGCCGGGAACCTCCGCGGCACGCCGGAGTTCGAGGGCGTTTGCGATTTCGCGAAAGACGCGAACGGCCTCGTCGCTATACCCGTTACGGCGTGGGGGCCGTTCGTTTGGGTCCACCTCGGCGAGCCGCGCGAACCTCTGAAGCGGTTCCTCAGTCCGTTGCCCGACTGGGCGGATTCCCGGAACTGCTTCGCGAACCTGACGTGGCACGCGCGGAAGACTTACGACTTGGCGTGCAACTGGAAGGTGTACGTCGATAACTACCTGGACGGCGGGTATCACGTCAACACGGTGCATCCGGGCCTCGCGGGCGTCCTCGACTACCGCGAGTACGTGACGACGACGCACGGCAACACGAGCCTCCAGTGCAGCCCGCTGAAGGCGGCCGACGGCGACACCGGCCGCACCCGCACCGGCGACCTCGCGGCGTACTGGTGGGTCTTCCCGAACTTCATGGCGAACGTGTACGCCGGCGTGATGGACACGAACCTCGTGCTGCCGCTCGGCCCGGACCGCTGCCGGGTGGTGTTCGACTTCTACTTCGCGGCCGAGACGGACGCGACGTTCAAGGACGAGAGCGTGGCCGTCGCGGACCGGGTGCAGGCCGAGGACGTGGGCATCTGCGAGGACGTGCAGCGCGGGCTGCAAAGTTCCACGTTCGTCAGCGGCCGGTTCAGCGTGAAGCGGGAGAACGCGGGGTATCACTTCCACCAGCTGCTGGCGAAGTGGTTGGGGGTTTCGTAGGGCGGGTCAAGGCTTTGCGCCGACCCGCCGATACGGTCCCAGCCGGTTCGACGTATCTTCCCTGTGGTTGCGGTCCCCCGGCGGGTCGGCGCAAAGCCTTGACCCGCCCTACAAGACCGCCGCGAGACGACATTCGATACGCGATTAAGGAGACGACGTGTCAGACGACTCGGCCAGTACGCGGACGGGGTTCCTCTTGGGGACGTTCGCGTACCTGTGGTGGGGGATGGTCCCGCTCTACTTCTCGGCGCTCAAACAACACCACGTCGGGGCCGTCGAAATCCTCGCCCACCGGGTCGTCTGGTCGCTCCCGATCCTCGGGCTGCTCACCCTCGCCGTCGTCGGGTGGCGGCCGGTCGTCGCCGTGTTCCGCTCGCGGAAGCTGCTCGCCCTCATGGTCTTGTCGGCCACGCTGCTCGCGGTCAACTGGCTCATCTACATCTACGCCACGGTCATCGGCCGGGTGGCGGAAGGCAGCCTCGGGTACTTCATGCTGCCGCTCGTGAACGCCTTCCTCGGCACGGTGTTCCTCGGCGAGCGGCTGCGGCCGGCCCACTACCCCGCCCTCGGCATCATCGCGGCCGGGCTGTGCGTCCCGCTCGCCGCGGCCGGGAACTTCCCGTGGCTGGCGTTTTCCTTGCCGATCACGTTCGGCCTGTACGGGTTCGTCCGGAAGGCGATGCCGGTGGACAGCCTGACCGGGCTAACCGTCGAGTCGCTCGTCATGCTCCTGCCCGCGGCCGCGTACCTGGCGTACCTCGGCCCGCAGGGGCACTTCAATCAATCGTGGGGGCTGAACGGGCTAATCATGTTCAGCGGCGTCGTCACGGTCGCGCCGCTGCTGACGTACATCATGTCGATCCGCCGGCTACCGCTCGTGGCGATGAGCTTCCTCCAGTTCATTTCGCCGACGACGCAGATGCTGATCGCCATCTTCACCCTCGGCGAGACGCCGACGCGCGAGGAGTGGGCCGCGTACGTCTGCGTGTGGGTGGCCGTCCTGATCTTCCTCGCGGACGCGATCTGGCAGTTGAAGCAGCGGCGGGCGACGCCGGCCCCTACACCGCAATCGTATCCACCGCCGTCTGTAGCGCTCCGCCGGTGACGTGGACCGCGCCGGCGGCGTCGATGTACACGTTCACCTCGCTCCGCACGCCGAACTCCGGCAGGTAAATCCCCGGCTCCACGCTGAAGCAGGTCCGCCGCATGACGCGGCGGTCCTCCTTCGTTTCCAGCCCGTCGATGTGCGCCCCGTTGCCGTGGACCTCCTGGCCGATGTTGTGCCCGGTCCGGTGCGTGAAGTATTGCCCGTAGCCCGCCTTCTCGATCACGTCCCGGCAGGCGTTGTCCACCATGTAGCCGATGAGGACTTCGTCCTTCGCGAAGGCGTCCTTCACCTTCGCGATGGCGGCGTCCCGCGCGGCGGCGACGACGTTGAAGATTTTCGTGTACTTCTCCGGGACCGTCTCGCCGACGAAGACGGTGCGGGTCAGGTCGCTGTACACGGCCCGCGGTTGGTCGAGTTTCGCCCACAAGTCGATCAGCACGAAGTCCCCCTTGCGGATCGGGGAATCGGTCGCCGGGCTGGTGTCGAAGTGCGGGTCGCCGCTGTGCGGGCCGACGCCGACGATCGGCGGCGAGTACGTCGTGCAACCGTGGTCCGCGAAGTGCTTCATGATTCGGGCCTGCACCGCCACTTCCGTCGTCTGCCCCTTCGCGCGGATTTCGTCCGCGATGAACTGGTAGGCCACGCCGTAGGCGGCGGCCGTCACCTTCTCGGCCGCGAAGTGCATCCGCTCCTGCTCGTCGTCCCACGTCGCCTCGAACTGTTGGATCAGGTCGCCGGAGGAAACGACCTCGACGCCCAACGAGCGGACGAGTTCGACCGTCCCGGCATCGACGCGGCTGACGTACGGGTTACCGTTGCGGGCCGAGTATTCCATCGCGACCGTCTTCGCCCCGGCGAGCAGCTGCTGCACGCCGGCCTCCAGTTCCTGCCACCGGCGGTAGACCGTCTTGTCCGTCCCCGGCAGCGCGTCGAGGGACGCGGGTTCGATGGCGTGGGCCAGCTTCCGCGGCTCGCCGGTCGCGGGGACGAAGTAGAACCAGCGGCGGGACAGCTTCTTCTCTGCGAGGCCGACGACCCGCTGGGCGAGGACGTTGAGGCCGCGGAAGTCGTACAGCAGCCAGCCGTCGAAGTTGTTGGCGCGAATCGCCTGTTGAACCGCTGCGAGATCGAACATGCCGCACCTGCGTTCGGGGTGATGGGACGCGGATAGTTTAGGATTTGGCGAACGGCACGGCGTAAGCGTGCCGGTGTGGGTCTGTGTGGCCCCGCGGGACCACCGGCACGCTTACGCCGTGCCGTTCGCCAAATCCTGACCCCATTCGGCTTGCGGCTTCACTCGCCGTCGGGATAATCAGAGGGACGAACCACCCACCCCACCGGCCCGTTTCGACATGACTCGAACCCTCGCGCTCGCCGCCCTCGTCCTCGCCACGACCGTCTGCCCCGCCGCCGAACCCGAAGTCGATCGCAAGCTGCTGAAGCCCGGCCTCGTCGCCACGTTCGGGACGACGTACCGCCTGGAACCGACGGTCGCGCTCTACCAGCGGGCCGGCGAAGGCCCGGCCATCGGCCGCGTCACCTGGGACGGCTACCTCCAGATCGTCACGGCCGGGAAGTACCAGTTCGCCGGGACCGTGAAGGGGGGCACGGCGAGCGTGACGCTTTCGCGCGGCGAGAAAGTGATCGCCGCCTTCGGCGCGCCAGCGGTGCAGCTCGAACCCGGCGTTTACAAGTTCGTCGCCACGTTCGCCTCGGACGACAAAGCCGACCGGCAGTTTGAACTCGTCTGGGAAGGCCCCGGCTTCCGCCGCGAGCCGGTCCCGCACTACTTCTTCGGCCACCTGCCGGCCCAGCGAAAGGAGACGGTCGAGAAGAGCTTGCCGCTCGACCACGGCCGGTTTCTGTTCGAGGAACACGGCTGCAAGAACTGCCACGCCCCGAAGGACGCGGCCCTCGTGGACCGTACCGGCCCGGACCTGAGCGACGTGGGCAAGCGGGTCTACCCCGGCTGGCTCGATGCGTGGCTGGCCGACCCCGCGAAGTTGCGGCCGAACACGACGATGCCGAAGCTGTTCGCGAACGACGACCGCGGCGCGGCGGAGCGGTACGCCGTCGGGCAATACCTCACCTCCCTCGACGGGCCGCTCGCGGCGGCGAAGCTGCCGACGATCTCCAACGAATGGGCGAAGAACATCGCCAACGGGCAGAAGCTGTTCACCACGACCGGGTGCGCCGCGTGCCACGGGAAGCAGTTGGCCGCGACCGCGAAGAAGAACGAGGACGACGAGGACGAGAAGCCGGTCCCATTCGAGCCATCGTCCAGCTTCCACGGCCTCGGCACGGCGACGGGGTCGCAATCGCTCTACGCCCTCGGCGGCCTCGGCAGCAAGACGACGCCGGAGCAGCTCCAGCGGTACCTCGCGGACCCGCTGAAGGCGAACCCGCACGGCCGGATGCCAAACATGCAGCTGACGAACGAGGAGGCCCGCGACCTCGCGCGGTTCCTCATCCGCTCGACCGACGACCACTACGACCGCGCCGCCGTGAAGGAACCGAACCTGAAGCCCGCCGATTTCGACGCGAAGTCGTGGCGGGAACTCGGCCAGAAGCTCGTGACATCGAAGGGCTGCGTGAACTGCCACACGGTCGCGCCGGGCGGCAAGGCGCTGGCCGCGCGGACCGCGCCGCCGGCGAAGAAGGCCGACGCCGGCTGCCTCGCGGCGAAGCCGGACGCGACGAAGGTTCCGGTCTACAAGTTCGACGACCCGCAGCGGACGGCGCTCGCCGCGTTCGTCGGAACCGGTTCGCGGTCGCCGACGGACCTGGCCCGCACCGCGTTCAAGCGGTTCAACTGCCTGAACTGCCACGTCCGCGACGGCGAGGGCGGCATCGGGACGGAGCTGGCCGACCAGATGAAGAAGCTGGAGAACGCCGAGAACGCGGACGACGTGGCCCCGCCGCGGCTCACCGGCGTCGGCCACAAGGCGAAGACGACGTGGCTCGAAAGCGTGCTGGTCAGCGGCGGCCGCGCCCGGCCGTGGATGTCGCTGCGGATGCCGCAGTACGGCCAGCAGAACGTCGGCCACCTACCCGTCACCCTCGCGCACCTCGAAGGGACCGTGCCGGACTCCAGCACGCGGAAGGTCGAGTACACGCAGGAGAAGCTCGAAGCCGGGCGGAAGCTGAGCGGGTCCGAGGGGCTGGGGTGCATCAAGTGCCACGACATTAGCGGGCACGTCGGCGGCGGGACGCGGGGGCCGGACCTCGCGCGGACGGCCGAGCGGTTGCGGTTCGACTGGTACGAGCGGTGGATGCACAACCCGCAGCGGCTCGCCCCCGGCACGAAGATGCCCCAGAACTTCAACTACGGCAAGTCGGCGTTCGACAAACTCCTGAAGGGCGAGGCCGACCCGCAGATCGACGCGATCTGGGCGTACCTGTCGCTCGGCCCCGGCCTGCCGCTGCCGGCCGGGATGGAGCCGCCGAAGGGCCTGATCGTGAAGGTCGGGGCGCGGCCGGAGATCCTGCGGACGTTCATGCCGGACGGGGCTGGGACGAAGGCCATCGCCGTCGGGTTCCCGGCCGGGGTGAGCTTCGCGTTCGACGCCGACGCTTGCCGGGTGAGCTACGCCTGGGAGGGGAACTTCCTCGACGCGTCGCCGGTCTGGAACAACCGCGGCGGCGCGCCGGCGAAGTTGCTCGGCCCGAAGTTCCTGACGCCGCCGAAGGGTCCGCCGTGGGCCGTGACCGCGGGCCGCACGCCACCGGACTTCGACGCGCGGGCGAAGGACTTTGCGTTCGGCGCACCGGTCCCGAACGAGGAGATTTACAAGGGGCCGCGGCACGTCCACTTCGACGGGTACGCGCTGGCCGACGACGGCTCGCCGACGTTCCGCTACCGCGTCGGCGACGGCGATGTGAAGGATGAACTCGCGGTCCGCGAGACGGTCCGCCCGGCGAAGGGGGGCTTGGCCGTAGGTTTGACGCGTGCGTTCCAGGTGGAGGTTCCGGCGGCACGAACGGCGTGGCTGTTGGCCGGAACGACGACCGCCGAGCCGCGGGTCGTCGGGGCGACGGTTGCGCCGGATTCCGAGGTTCCCGCGAACGGAACGAAAGTCGTTCTGCCGGCCGACGGCCGCGCCGTCGTGCTGACGGTCGGCGCGGCCCCGACCGGGACGGTCTGGCGGTTCGTGAAGGCGAAGAGCGGTTGGCAGGCGATCCTCCGGCTGGAACCGTCGAAGGAGGCGGGGAATGCCGTGGTGACCTTCACCGCGTGGTCGGCCCCGAAAGACGCCCCCGCAATCATCGACGCCATCGGGAAGTAGCCGCGCCCTTCATCCCCGCGGCGGCGGGTGGTATGATGGGACGACACCGCGGAGTTGAGCGAGCGATGAAAGCGAGTACGCCCGATGACCGGCCGTGGATCGCCCCCGACCTGGCCGACGGGGAAGGCTTGGTCGGCGTCGGCGGCGACCTGAACCCCTCGACACTAATCAAAGCCTACACCGACGGCGTGTTCCCGTGGTTCAACGACGACGACCCGATCCTGTGGTGGTCGCCGGACCCGCGGGCGGTGATCGAGTACGACACGCTGCACGTCTCCCGCAGCCTCGCCCGCACCATCCGGAGCGGCAAATTCCACGTCACCATCGACCAGTGCTTCGAGATGGTCATGCTGGCGTGCGGCGAGAACCGCCCCGAAGGGACGTGGGTGACCGGCGGCATGGTGCAGGCGTACGCGCAGCTGCACCGCCTCGGCCACGCGCACAGCCTCGAAGTGTGGCAGGGCGACGAGCTGGCCGGCGGCATCTACGGCGTCGGCATCGGGGCGTTCTTCGCCGGCGAGTCGATGTTCCACCGCGTCACGGACGGGTCGAAGGTCGCGCTCGTGTCGCTGTTGCAGCACCTCCGCGAGCGGGGGTACGAGCTGTTCGACGTGCAGATGACGACGGAACACACCCAGCGGATGGGGGCGGTCGAAATCCCGCGGGCGGCGTACCTGAAGCGTCTCAAAGCGGCCGTGAAGAAATCGCACGTCCGGTTCGTGTAAACGAAAAAGCCCCGGCACGGTCGTGCCGGGGCTTTCGGTTTTTCATTCCACTCACTTAGACACTTCGGCCTTCAGCTTCTTGATCTTCTCCGTCACCTTCTTCCTCCGCTCGCCGTCCTTCTTCGTCACGTCCTCCATCTTCAGCGCCTTCTGGAACGTTTCCAGGGCCTCCTTCTTCTTGCCCATCGCCAGGTAGCAGTCGCCGACGTGGTCCCAAATCTCGATGTGGTTGCTCTCCTCGTCGTCGCTGCCGGCGCTCTCCAGCAGGTTCTTCAGCGCCTCGTCGTACTTCTTCTTCTTGTACAGCACCCACCCGAGGCTATCGACGTACGCGGCGTTCGGCTTCTTCGCCTCCTCCTTCGTGATCTTCCCCTCCTCGGCCGCCTTCTCGCGGAGCTTCAGGTCCTGGGCGATGGCCTCGCGGATCAGCTTCTCGGACTCGTCCAGGTTCTGGTCGTTGTCGCACATGATGAACCCGAGGTCGTTCTTGAACGTCGCGCTCTCCGGGTCCTCCTTCACCAGCTCGCGGAGGACCTTGATCCCCTCGTCGATCTTGTTCTGGCTGACGTAGATGCCGCTCATGGCGTACTTCGTGCCGCGGACGTACTGCTCCTTCTGCTCCTTCTTGAGGTTCTCGTTGTCGTTGATCGCGTCGATCATCTTCTCGTACTGCTTCACCGCGTCGTCCCACTTCTCGGCATCGACCAGCAATCGGGCCTTCATCCGGTGGAAGATGAAGTTCCCGTCGAACGTCTTGATGAGCTTGTCCGCCTTCTCCAGCGCCTTGTCCCCCTGCCCGTTCCGCGACTGGGCGACGAGCAAATTCTCCATCACGTCGATCAGGCTGTAGTTCTTGAGCGTGTCGTCGCCGTTGATGGCCATGACCCGCTCGCACAGCTCCTCGACCTGGTCGTACTTCTTCCGGGCCATCAGGAAGTCGATGTGCCCGTCCACGGCCCGGATGATGTGCTCGCTCGACTGCAGGTCGTCGATGGCGATGTCCGAACACGCCTTGTAGAAGATTTCCGCGGCGTCGTAGTCCTTGACGGTGTGCGCGGCCTTCGCCAGCACGAGCGTCGCGAAGTACCGGAACGGCTTCTCGTCGTCCTTCGCCGCCTTTTGGAGCTTCGCCGCGGCCTTCACGAGCTTGGCCGTGCCGGTCTTGTCCTTGTTGAGCGCCTTCAGCTTCGCGTCGGCGTCCTCGAGCGTCTTCGTCTCGCCGTTGAGCTTCTTGGCCTTCTCGATCAGTTGCTCCTCGGTCAACTCCGCGGCGGGGGCGGCGACGAGTTGCACGGCCGGCACGCCGACGAGGGCGGCGGACAGGCCGAGGGTCCAGAGCCGGTGACGGGTCATATCGGAAGTCCTTTCAGTCAGGCGGGGGAAGGGTGGGAGGAATTATTGGGATTCTACCCACGCGGCCGGGCGAACGCCATGCGGATTGCTAGAGGCCCCGACTTCCGAAGCCCGGCTTCGACTTCGGAAGTCGATCCCACGCGGGGGCGTTTCTCCCTAGCCCCCCGGTTCTTGGCCGCGTTCGACTTCCGAAGTCGAAGCCGGACTTCGGAAGTCGGGTTGCCCCTACAATCTCCGGAAACCGATTCCCTCCCGCCGCAGGTGTCACCGTGTCCGCAGTGAAGATTCCGATTCTCGGCGTCGGCCCCGACGGGCTGGCCGGGGTGACGGCCCGGTCCCGCGAGTGGCTGACCGGCGCGGACATCGTGTTCGGGTCCGACGCCGCCCTCCGGCTGCTGCCGGAACTGAAGGCCGAGCGGGTGACCATCGGGACCGATCTGCCGGCCGTCGTCGAGCGGCTGAAGGCGGTCGCGGGCAAGCAGCGGGTCGCGATCGTGTCCGTCGGCGACCCGCTGTTCTACGGCACGGCCCGCTACCTGTGTGAGAAGGTCGGCCCGGACCTGTTCGAGGTCGTGCCGCACATCAGCAGCATGCAGCTCGCCTTCGCCCGCGTGAAGGAGACGTGGGAGGACGCCTACCTGACGGACCTCTCGACGAAGTCCCTGGACGACGTGATCGACAAGGTCCGCGGGGCGGAAACGGTCGGCCTGTTCACGAGCGACGCCTACCCGCCGGGCCGGATCGCCCGCGAGCTGCTGGCCCGCGGCATCGACTACTTCCGCGCGACGGTCTGCGAGAACCTCGGCGGCCGGGACGAGCGGGTCACGCAGGGCGAACTCGCCGACCTCCAGGGGATGACGTTCGACCCGCTGAACATCCTGATCCTGAAGCGGAAGCCGAACCGTGCCGACGTGCCGCGAACCGGCGCGGCGCTCGCGCGGTTCGGCAACCCGGACGACGTGTTCGCACAGTCCCGGCCGAAGTCCGGCCTCATCACGCAGGCGGAAGTGCGATCGCTCGCGCTGGCGCAGCTGAACCTCCAGCCCGGCGACGTGGCGTGGGACGTGGGGGCCGGCAGCGGGTCGGTCGGGATCGAGATGGCCAACCTCGTCGCCCCCGGCGTGGTGTACGCCATTGAGCAGGACGCGGCCGACTTCCACCTCATCGCCGCGAACCTGGAGACGTTCGGCGTCAAGAACGTGAAGCCGGTGTTCGGCACCGCCCCGGCCATTTTCAACGGCCTGCCCGCCCCGGACGCGATCTTCATCGGCGGCAACGGCGGCGAGATTTCTCGCTTGCTCGAAGCGGCGTTCGCGGCCCTCCGCAAGGGCGGCCGGCTGGTCGTGAACGTCGGCACGCTGGAGATGCTGTCCGCGACGTATGCGGTGATGAAGCGGCTGGCCGCGGCCGTGGACGTGCAACTGGTCAGCATCGCCCGCGGCGTCGAGCAGATGGAGAGCCTGCGGTTCGAGGCCGTGAACCCGACGTTCCTCTTGCGGGTCCGCAAGGGCTGAGGGAAGATACCGACATGACGACCGCGACCGAAATCGAACCGGAACTCGACGCCCGGACGATGGCCGACTTATTGCACGAACTCGGCGACGTGCCCGCCGAGCGGGTCCGACTGTTCCCGCCACCGGGCACGGTGACGTTCGAGCAGTACGTTGAGATCAGCGAGCGGCGGCCCGGCGGCAAACTCTACGAGTGGGTTGACGGAACATTGGTGGAGAAGGCCGTGGGGTACTACGAATCCCGGATCGCCACGTTCATCATTCGTGCCTTACTCAACTACGTTGAAGAACACGACCTGGGGATCATCTCCGCCCCGGACGGGTTCATGCGCATCCTGCCGGACATCGCCCGCGGCCCGGACGTGACGTTCGTGGCCTGGGCCAGTCTGCCCGGCGGCCGGCCGCCGGCCCGCGAGGACCGCGTGCCGAGCATCGTCCCGGACCTCGTCGTCGAAGTCCTCAGCGAGAGCAACCGGCCCGGCGAGATGGCCCGCAAGCGGCGGGAGTACTTCACCGCCGGCGTCAAACAAGTCTGGGAGATCGACCCCGAAACGCGGTCCGCCGTCGTCTACACGGCCGAGGATCAACTCGCGCCCGTCCCGGCGAACGGGACCGTCTCCGGCGGCGACATCCTGCCGGGGTTCACACTCTCGCTGCAAGAAATCTTCGACCGGGCCGACCGCCAACGGCCGTCCGCATGACCGCCGCCTTTCACACGTTCCGATCCTCCGACGGCTACCGCTGGTACTACCGCCACTACCCGGCGGCCGGTCGGCCCCGCGGCCGGCTCGTCGCCGTCCACGGCATCCGCAGCCACGGCGGGTGGTACACGCGATCCTGCGAACAGTTCGCCGCGGCCGGGTACGACGTGGACTTCCTCGACCGCCGCGGGTCCGGGCTGAACACGGCCCACCGCGGCGACGCGCCGAGCTTCCGGCGGTTGCTCGACGACCTCGCCGAGTTCCTCCGCGAACTCCGGCGGTCGCGGCCGTGGCTGCCGGTCCACCTGATGGGGATTTCCTGGGGCGGGAAGCTGGCCGTCGGCCTGCCGTACCGCGCGCCGGGCCTCGTCGATTCGCTGATCCTGGCCTGCCCGGGTTTATGCCCGAAGGTGTCGCCGTCGCTCGGCCAGCGGATCGCCATCGGTCGTGCGCGGGTCCGCAACCCGTCGCGGATGTTCCCGATCCCGTTGAACGAGCCGGAGCTGTTCACGAAGTCGGCCGAGTGGCAAAAGTTCATCGCCGCGGAGCCGCACGACTTGAGAATGGCGACGGCCCGGTTCCTGTTCAACAGCGCCGCCTTCGACGTGTACCTGAAGCGGGCCGCGAAGCGCGTGACCGTGCCGACGCTCGTGCTGTTGGCGGGCGAGGACAAGATCATCGACAACGCCCGCACGCGGGCGTTCGTCGAGACGTTCCCCGCGCCGCGGAAGCAGGTCATCGACTACCCGGCGGCCGCGCATACGCTGGAATTCGAGCCGCCGGGCCACCCGTTCGTCGCCGACATCCTCGCCTGGATGGGGGACTAGCGCGGCCCCTCCTCGATGAGCCGGAGGTACTGCTCGGCGAGCTGCCGTTGCGGCATGTACGCCGGCATCTCGACCTTCTCCGGCCGCAGCGCCTGCTCGAACCGGACCTTCGCCTCCGCCACCTTCCCCTCGAGCAGCAGTTGCAGGCCCCGCTGGATGAAGAAGTCCGCGTGCTGCTGCCACTTGTCGATGCTGAACTGGACGTGCGTCTGGCCGAACAGGCCGGGGCCGCCGAGCAATGACATCGCCGGGCCGTTGATGAGGCCGTTTTGGTCAAAACCGCCGAGGTAGTCCTGGTACGCGGCCAGCGTCGGCTTGGCGACGGCCGCCCGCACGGCCTCCTTCTCGGACTCGGTCAGCGGCGGCAGCCGGATCGCCTTCTCGAGCGCCTCCCCGGCCTTCGCGTAGTCGCCGCGGAGCTGCCACAACTGGAACCGGAACCCGTCCACGACCTGCGCGACGCCCTCGACCTTGGCGTCCCCCTTCGCCCGCAACTCCGCGATGGCGTCTTCCACCTGGGTCAGGTAGAAGTCGGCCTGGTCGCACTGGCCGAGGATTACGAACGACCGGACCATCTGGAGCGTCAACTTCTGCGGGTCCGGGCCGAGGTTCTGCGTCCGCCACGCCTCGGCGAACTTTTCCGCCGCCTGGACCAACAGGTTCCGCTCGATCGCCCCCCGGACCTGCGCGGGAAGGTCCAGGTTCTTGAACTGCTGGAAGTTGTCGTTCGCCGGGATGACGAGCCGCTCCAAGTTCTTCAACCGGGCCTCGAAGTCCTTCTTGCGGCGGTCGTGCTCCTCCGGCATCCGCGCCGGCAGGTCGCTCGCCTCGTAGTACTCGCGGGCGCGGATGAGCATCTGCGACGCCGACTCCGGGAGGACGGCCTGGCCGGCCTGCGAGGCCTGGTCCGGCTGGTAGAGGAGGTGCAGCCGGTACGCGGCCTCCTGGCCGATCCGGGCCACCCCGCGGGAGACGGCCCCCGGCGGCGGCAGCCGGTCGATGAACTGCCGCAGCCCCGCGACTTCCAGCTGCTGCTTGATGTCGCCCCGCATGCCGGGGATCGCGTTCCGCCCGCCGAGGACGTTCCGCCCCGGCACGCCGAACGGCGTCGCCCCGCAGACCTGCGACAGGTTGTAGTACCCGAACGGGTCGTCCGGGTTGGCGGCGATCGCCTGCCACGCCGCCCGCAGCGCGAGGACGTTGTACGCGACGGCCACGTCCGGCGTCCGGTAGCCGCCGTTCTGGGCCGCGCTCGCCAGCAGCGGGTTCCCGACGGCCCCGCCGAACCACGGCCACCCGATCATCCGGATCGTCTGGTCGTCGAGCAGTACCCGGTCCCCGACCCGGCCGCGGTAGTCCCGGCGGGCGTACTCGTCGCCGATGTTCAACCACGTCGCCGCGTCCAGCGCCTCGTGCGGCGGGACGGCCGGCACGGGCTGGAAGAACGGGTCCAGGAACGACGGCTCGGCCGCCACCTTCGGCATCCCCGGCGGGGGCGGCGGCAGCACGGCCGCCGCGTTCGGGTCGAACCCCAGCCGCGCCGGGTTGAACGCCAGTTCCTGGAACACGGCCGCCCGATAATTCTTCGCCTGCAAGTCGCCGAGGACGACGGCCCGGCCGTCCACGTGCCACAGGGCGTACCCGCCCTCCGGGGCGGTCAACTGGTACAGCGGGAGCATGTCCACGTTCAGCGGCGGGTAGCCGATGCCGGCGAACGCGACGTAGGCGAGGTCGTGCTTCTGCGCGACCTCATGGACGGCCTCGATCTCGACCGCGTCGATCGGCTGCTGGCGGTCGAGGAACACCCGCCGGACCTTGAGGAAGTCCGCCAACTCCGGCCCGTGGAATGCGTACCGGCCGTTGACGAACACCTTCTCCTTCGGGGCGAACCACGCGACGTGGTTGGCCAGTTCGGTGTTCACGATCAGCCCGCGGTAGTCGGCCGGCAGCCGGCCGGATTCCCGCCACCGGCCGAGCATCTCGGCCGTCCGCTTCAGGCCGGGGTCCGGCTCGACGGCCCACGCGACCCGCGGGGTGAGCGACGGGTGGCCGGGTTGCGGCAGCAGCCAGCCGGGGTACGCGGCCGCCACGAACAGCAGCGTCGCCGGCAGCCCGAGGATGCGGCCGAGGCTCGACAGCATCAAGAGTAGGTTCGCCCGCGGCCCGTCCGCCGGGCCGAGCTTCACCCCGTCGATCAGCGCCGACAGCCCGGTCGCGAACACGGGCACGGCGACCACGCTGAAGAAGAGGATGGCCCGCTGTTGCAGCAGCGCGAGGCCGGCGAACGCGATCCAGAGCAGCAGGTGCGCGACCCGCAGCCGGGCCAGCCCGGTGATCGCCACCACGATCCCGCCGCCGACGAGCAGCCCGGCGAACGCCGCCCCGTTGACGCTCTTGCCGCGGGTCGGGCGGTCGAAGTAGCTCTTGTCCGTCGGGGACAGGGCGAACGCCGCCAGGTCGAAGTCGGTTTGGAAGTTCGTCGGCAGGTGGAACCCCAGCTCGGCGGGCAACTGCCAGACGCGGACGTGGTGCGGGGTGAGGCTGCACGCCACGACGCCGACGGCGAGCGCCTTCAGCAGGTGCGGCACGGCGACGGCGTCGTCCGTCGGTTCGGCCTTCTTCCAGACCGCGTTCTGCACGACCTCGCCGACGAGCACGAGCAGGATCGTCAGCGGCCCGAGGAAGAACCACACGTCGGAACTCGCCCACACCCAGAACAGCAGGCCGACGGCCGCGAGGGGCAATTTCGCGGACGCCTTCCAGTCGCGGCCGAGCACCAAGTAGAGCGTGACGGCGAGGAACAGCCCGGAGACGACGAGCGGCCGGAGCTGCGCGTGCGGGGCGGCGGCGACGACGGCGACGGCCGTGGCGACGACCCACGGCCAGATCGTTTGCCCGGACCGGCGGATCAGGAAGACGACGCCGAACGTCGCGGCGAACAGGAACGCCTTCACCGCGACGACGACGAACCCGGACGTGTCCGCCTGGTAGAGCAGGTACGCGGCTACGCTCGACAGCCAAGCGTGGTTCACCCACGTGCGGCCGGCCGTCGCGTGGGAGAACGGGTCGGTCCCGAGGGAGTATTCGCCGTTCAAGAGCGCCCGGCCGCTGGCGAAGTGGAGCCACTGGTCGGTCGTTCGGGAGACGCCGGACGCGAGCATGAACGCGGCGACCAGCACCATGACGAGGAGGGCCGCGTCAACCGACTTCACCCACGTCAGCCACGCCGCGGGGCCGGGCGGCGACGGGACGGCGGGGGCCTCCGGCGGGGGCGGGGCGGGGCTTTCGACGGGCGGGTCGGTGGGAGAAGGTGGTACGATCACGAAAGCCTCGGCGTGGCGTCACGGCACGGGTGATAGCGTGCCGTCACGGTAGGTACGCCGCCGAGGCCGGTCAAGTTCACCGCCGCTTGAACAGCCGGAACTTCGACGGCGCGGTCGTCGCTTCCGCCCGCGGAACCTCCCGCGGGGCGATCGCGTCCACCGACGGGCCGGTCAGTTCCAGCCGCGGCTGGTCGTTCGGGTAGACGTTCACCGTGGAGAACCCCAGCCGCGGGGACGGCGTGTAGTAGCCGAGCCACCCGTAGTTCTGGTGGCCGCGGTGGGCGTCGCTGCCGCCGAACGCCCCCGGCGTCGGGCCGTAGGTCGGGACCGGCGGGCCGTACAGGCTGTGCCCGTTCGTCCAGAAGCTGCCGGCCGCGCCGGGGTAGCCGAACGCGTACGGGCCGTAGGGCAGGCCGTAGTAGTTCCACGGCGACCCGACGCCGACGCCCACGCCGACCGACCCGCGGTACTGGGCGGACGCCGCCGACGCAAACACGGCCGCGAGGACGGCCGCCGACACGATCGCGCGCGAGATCATCGTGATGCTCCTGGTGTGGGACTTCGGATGACATCGGCGGGCGGCCGAACGGCGGGCGAATCGGTCGGGGAATTGCGCGGGATGTCGGCGGGGAACGGGTCGCGCGACCGGCAGAATTGGCAGGCCGGGTGCGACCGTCACGGCGCGGGTTCGACGGTCACGCGGAGCGGCTCGGCCCCGTCGTCGGCCCGGTCCGGGTCCGGGCCGCAGCCGATGATCTGGTCGGCCTTCAGCTCGGCGATTTCCATCGCCCCGGTCCAGACGACGCACCGGTCGGAGTTGTGCGCCTCGAACATGAGCTTGACGCACTTCTCCAGGGTGTACCCGAATACCTTCTGGAGCACGGCGACGACGAACGCCATGGTGTTCACGTCGTCGTTGTGGAGGATGACCGAGTACGGCGGCTGCCGCTTCGTGCGGGTGTCGGTCTGTTCTTCGGGAAGGACGGTCGCGGGGCTGCTCATCGCGGGACGGACTCCGTTCGGGACACCTGGTAGTTTACCGCCTTTCCGCGAAGGATCAAACCGTCTTGAGTGGTTGTTGACCGCTACCGTAAATAGCCCTTCGCCTTCATCAGTTCGACGATGCGGGTCACACTCGCGTCCACGTTGAGCTGGTCGGTTTGCAGCACGAGGTCGGGGGCCTTCGGCTCCTCGAACGCGGCCGTCACGCCGGGCATCTGCGCGATCGTGCCGGCGTCGGCCAGCTTGTACGCCCCGCTCTGGTCGCGGGACCGCAGCACGTCCATCGGGGCCGTGCAGTACACCTCCAACACGCGGTCCGGGCCGATCAGCTGCTTCGCCCGCTCGCGGACCGCCTCGTGCGGGGCGACGAACGCCGCGACGGTGATGACGCCGGCGTCGTTCATCAGCTTCGCGACCTCGGCCGACCGCCGCAGGTTCTCGGACCGGTCGTCGGCGGTGAACCCGAGGTCGCGGTTCAGCCCGTGCCGCATGTTCTGGCCGTACAGCACCGTCACGGCGCGGCCCTCGTCCCAGAGGCGGCGCTCCAGGGCGTAGGCGATCCGGCTCTTGCCGCTGCCGGTCAGCCCGACGAGCAGCACCGTCACCGGCTTCTGGCCGAACCGCTGCTCCCGCTCGGCCGGGGCGACCAGGCTCTCGCGGGCCTTGGCGGTGACGACCGCCTCCGCCTGCCGCGGCGTGCCGGCTTCGAGGATCATGCCGGCCCCGACGGTGTTGTTCGTCAGCCGGTCGATCAGGATGAACGCCCCGGTCGCCGAGTTCGAGCGGTACGGGTCGCACGCCAGCGGTTGCGTCAGGCTGAGCTGCACCTGCCCGACCTCGTTCAGCCCCAGCCGGGAGGCGGCCCGGTGTTCCAGCGTGTTCACGTCCACGCCGTACCGGAACGCCGCGACCTCGGCCGTCACCTGCCGCGTGGTCTGCTTCAGCGTGTACGCCTTGCCGGGCACGAGCGGCTGCTCGGCCATCCAGACGACCATCGCCTCAATTTGACTGGACACGTGCGGCGTGTTGTCCGGATGCACCAGCATGTCGCCGCGGCTGACATCGACCTCGTCGGTCAGCGTCACCGTCACCGCCTGCGGCGCGAACGCCTCGTCCAACTCGCCGTCGTAGGTGACGATCGACTTCACCCGGCTCCGCTTGCCGGACGGCAGGACCACGACCTCGTCCCCCTTGCGGACGATGCCGGCCGCGACCGTGCCGGCGAACCCGCGGAAGTCGAGGTTCGGGCGGAGGACGTACTGCACCGGGAACCGCAGGTCGGTCAGGTTCCGGTCGCTGGCGATGTGGACCGTCTCCAGGTGGTCGAGCAAGGCCGGGCCGTGGTGCCACGGCATGGCGTCGCTTCGGGCCGCGACGTTGTCCCCCTTCAGCGCCGACATCGGGATGAACGTGATGTCCGGCAGCCCGAGCTTGGCGACGAACCCGGTGTACTCGTCCTTGATCTTCTCGAAGACCTCGCGGGAGAAGCCTACGAGGTCCATCTTGTTGATCGCGACGACGACGTGCCGGATGCCGAGCAGCGAGACGATGAACGAGTGCCGCCGGGTCTGCGTCTGGACGCCGTGGCGGGCGTCGATGAGGATGATGGCGAGCTGGCAGGTGGACGCGCCGGTGGCCATGTTCCGCGTGTACTGCTCGTGGCCGGGCGTGTCGGCGATGATGAACTTGCGGCGGTCGGTGCTGAAGTACCGGTACGCCACGTCGATGGTGATGCCCTGCTCCCGCTCGGCCTTCAGGCCGTCGGTCAAGAGCGCGAGGTCGATCTCGCCCGCGCCGGTCGTGCCGACCTTCTCGCTGTCCCGCTTCACGGCGGCGAGCTGGTCCTCGTAGATCATCTTCGTGTCGTGCAGGAGGCGGCCGATGAGCGTGCTCTTGCCGTCGTCCACGCTGCCGCAGGTGAGGAAGCGAAGCAGCTCCTTCCGCTGGTGGCGGGCGAGGTACTCGTGAATGTTTTCTTGCTGCATAGTTGGCAGTTGATAGTTGGTGGTTGGTAGTTAAATCAAGTCGGGATGGAACGGATGAGGCCGTTGATGATTTTTGCCAGTTCGATGAGGCGGTCGGACAGTTGGTCACAGCGCTCTAGTGGAATGTAGCCGAGGCGGGCGGCCAGGATCAATTGCGTCTCGACCTCCTGGAGCGAGCCTCGGGCCATGCACAGGAAGCGAACGAAATCGTGCGACGGGCCGCGGCCCTGGCCTTCGGCGATATTGCTCGGGATCGACACCGCCGCTCGCCGCACCTGGTTCGTCAACCCGAACCGTTCGCCGGTGGGGAAGGCCGCCGTGGTTTGGTATATCTCGACGACCAACTCCATCGCCTTCTGCCACGCGACGAGGTCTTTGTAATTTTGAACGGCCATCGGCCACCCTCGGACTACCAACTACCAACCGCCAACTATCAACTATTCAGAAATACCCCTCGCGTTTCTTCTGTTCCATCGACCCGGTCTCGTCGTGGTCGATGACCCGGCCCTGCCGCTCGGAGTTCTTCGCCAGGATCATCTCCTCGATGATCTCCGGCAGCGTCGTCGCGCTGCTCTCGACGGCCCCGGTCAGCGGGTAGCAGCCGAGCGTGCGGAACCGCACCCGCTTCATCATCGGCTGCTCGCCGGGTTTCAGTCGCATCCGGTCGTCGTCCACCATGATGAGCGTGCCGTCCCGCTCCACCACCGGCCGCACGTCGGCGAAGTACAGCGGCACGATCGGGATGTTCTCCAGGTGGACGTACTGCCACACGTCCAGCTCGGTCCAGTTGGAGAGCGGGAAGACGCGGATGCTCTCGCCCTTGTTGATCTTGCCGTTGTAGAGGTTCCACAGCTCCGGCCGTTGGTTCTTCGGGTCCCACTGGTGCATCTGGTCGCGGAAGCTGTACACCCGCTCCTTCGCCCGGCTCTTCTCCTCGTCCCGCCGCGCGCCGCCGAACGCCGCGTCGTACTGGTAGTGGTTCAGCGCCTGCTTCAGCGCCGCGGTCTTCATGATGTCCGTGTGCTTCTTCGATCCGTGGTCGAACGGGTTGATGTTCTGGGCCTTCCCTTCCTGGTTCGTCCAGACCTTCAGGTCGAGGCCCTGCTCGCGGGCGTACCGGTCGCGGAACTCGATCATCGCCCGGAACTTCCAGGTCGTGTCGACGTGCAAGAGCGGGAACGGCAACCGGCCGGGGTGGAACGCCTTCTGCGCCAGCCGGAGCATGACGGCCGAGTCCTTGCCGATGGAGTAGAGCATCACCGGCCGCTCGAACTCGGCGGCGACCTCGCGGATGATGTGGATGCTCTCGGCCTCGAGAACTTTCAAGTGGGTGAGGTTGTAACTGCTGCTGATCGTCCGCCCTCCGGATGGCCTCCTGCAATCTTATGATTTCCACGTCACGGACGAAGGGGGGCGGGATCGGCAGGTGGCACGGCGAGCAGCGGGAGCAAGTCCTGGAGGTGGACCGGCTTGACGAGGTGGCCGTCGCACCCGGCCGCCCGCGATCGCTCGCGGTCCGCCTCCTGCCCCCAGCCGGTCAGGGCGATGACGGTCGCGGCCCGCCCCCACGGGGTGGCCCGGAGTTCCCGCGTGGCGTCCAGGCCGTTCATCCCCGGCATCCCCACGTCCATCAGCACCACCTCGGGGCGGAACGCCGCGGCCGCCGCCAGCCCGGCCCGGCCGTCGTGCGCCGTCGCGACCTCGTGGCCCAGCAGTCGCAGCATCTCGGCCGTGGACAGGGCCGCGTCCCGGTTGTCGTCCACGACCAGAATCCGCCGGCCCGGCCCGGCGGTCGGCACCGCGTCCGCGTCGGCCGGCATGGCCGGTGGCGGCTGGTACTCGGCGAGCGGGAGCCGGATCGTGAACGTGCTCCCCGTACCTTCCCCCTCGCTCTCGGCCGTCACGGACCCGCCGTGCAACTCGACGAGGCCGCGGACGAGCGCCAGCCCGATCCCCAGCCCGCCGGTCGTCCGTTCGAGCGGCCGGTCGATCTGGCTGAACATGTCGAACACCGTCGGCAGCGCGTCGGCCGGGATGCCGATACCGGTATCACGGACCCGCACCACGGCCATCGTCGCGGTCGGCTCGGCCGTCAACCACACGCGGCCGCCGGGCGGGGTGTACTTCGCGGCGTTCGTCAGCAGGTTCCCCAGCACCTGCGCGAGCCGCGTCAGGTCGCCGTCCAGGTAGACCGGAGCCGGCGGCACGGACAAGGCCAGGGCGTGCCCGGCCGCGTCCAGGGCCGGGCGGGCCGCCTCGACCGCCGCGGCCACCGCGTCCGACAGGAGGATTCGCTCCCGGCGGAGGTCGAGCTTTCCGCGGGTGATCCGGGACACGTCCAGCAGGTCATCGACCAGCCGGACCAGGTGGGTGAGCTGGCGGTCCATCATCTCGCGGGCCGTGCGGACGGCGGCCGGGTCGTCGCCGGCCAGTCGAATGACTTGCAGCCCGTTGCGGATCGGGGCGAGCGGGTTCCGCAACTCGTGGGCGAGGACGGCGAGGAACTCGTCCTTCCGCCGGTCCGCTTCCCGCAGCCGCTCCTCGGCCCGGACGCGGTCTGTCAGGTCGATGCCGTGGACGAGGACGCCGGTGACCGCGCCGGCGGCGTCGCGGAGCGGCTGGTAAACGAAGTCGAGGATGCGCTCCTCGGGCGGCCGGCCGTCGCCGGGGTCGAGGACGGCGAGGGTCGCCTGGCCGACGAACGGCTCGCCGGTCCGGTACACCCGGTCGAGCAGGTCGACGAACCCCTGCCGCACGACCTCCGGGATGGCGTCCCGGACGGGCCGGCCGAGGAGCGGCCGACGGGAGACGAGGGCCGCGTACCCGTCGTTGGCCCGCTCGAACACGTGGTCCGGCCCGCGGAGGACGGCCATGAACGACGGGGCGTGGCGGAACACGTCCGCCAGTTGCCGCTCGCTCGCCCGGACCGCCTCCTCGGCCCGGTGGCGGGCGGTCACGTCGGCGAACAGGACGCCCACCTGCCGCAGCGACGGGTCGCCGACCCGGAACGCCACCACCTCGTACCACCGGCCGAGGTCTTCCACCCCGCCCTCCCGGCGGAACGGCTCGCCGGTGAGGGCCACCCGCGCGTACCCGTCCACCCAGTCCTGCTCGTGGCCGGGCATGACCTGCCGGGCCGTCCGGCCGACCACGTCCTTCAGCCCGGTGTGCCGCTCGAGCGCGGGGTTGGCGAGCAGGTAGCGGTAATCGACCGGGCGGCCGGCCGCGTCGAACACCGGCTCGACGAGGCAGAACCCCTCGTCCATCGCCTCGAACACGGACCGGAACCGGGCCTCGGCCAGCTTCCGGGCGGTAACGTCGGTGGCGGCCCCGAACCACTCGACCACCTCGCCGGCCGGGCCGAGGACCGCCACGGCGCGGGAGTGCGTCCACCCGAGCGACCCGTCCGGCCGGAAGACCTGGTGTTCCAACTCGAACGGCTCGCGGGTCCGGATCGCCCGCTCGACCGCCGCCCGGACCCGCGGGTGCTCGAACGCCGGGATGTTCGCCTCCAGCCAGTCGCGGATCGGCCGGTCGGTGCTCCGCACCAGCCCGCGGCCGTCGAGCGGGTACATCACCGACCAGTCGGCGCTCATCCGGTAGACAACGTCCGCGGTCGTGGTGACGAGCGCCCGAAACCGGTCGTCGGCCCGCTTCTGGTCGTCCACGTCGGTCGTCGTGCCGAACACCCGGACGGGCCGGCCGGCGGCGTCCGTGGCGAGCGCGCCGCGGGTCTTGAACCACCGGTAGACGCCGTCGTGCCGGCGGAGCCGGTAGTCGATGTCGTACTCGCCGCGGCCGGCGACGAACGCCGCCCACGCCGCCCCGGTGCGGTCCCGGTCGTCCGGGTGGACGGCGGCGAGCCACCCGCGGCCGTGGTGCCGGGCTTCCGGCACGCCGGTGTACTCGACCCACCGGCGGCTGAGGTAATCGCAGTGGCCGTCCGGCCGGCACGACCAGGCGAGGTGCGGGAGCAGGTCCGCGACGGCGCGGACGTGGGCTAGGTCGGGAAGGGCGGTCGCGGGAGAGGGTTCGGCCACGCCGCTGGTACTGTCGCTCATTACGTCCCGTCGTGGGCGGCCACGGCCCCGGTGGGTGGTCACGCGGGGGCCGGGCCGGGCCTGTTTATCTTAGGCCGCCCGCCGGTCGTCGCGGCGGGCCATTCGCCGGAAGTTGAGCGCCAGCGGCAGCCCCAGGAAGAACGCCGCGCCGGCGTAGAACAGGACGACGAACATGACCTCCGCGCCGAGGGCGGCCACGTCCGCCGGGCCGCGGTCCGGGAACAGGCCGGCTTTCAATAGCAGCGCGAGGTTCATGTTCCGCATGGTCGCCTCCATGCCGGCGCTGACGGTGTCGGCCCGCGGCCACCCGAGGGCGCGGAACGGCAGCATGTTCACCTGCATGCAGACGAGGGCGAACACGATCACCGCCGCCGGGACGGTGAACCCCCGCTCGCCGGGGCGGATCCGCTGGCTGCCGAGGGCGCAGACGACCATCGCGAGGACGACCACGAACCCGGCCCGGATGAGCCACCGGCTGACGGCCCGCCCGCGGGCCGGGTCGCGGGAGCCGAGGGCGATGCCGACCGCGAGCGGGGCGAGGACGAAGCAGCCCACGTCGCGGACGATGCGGCCGGTCGGCATCTCGAACCCCGCCGGGACGTACGCGCCCGCGCAGAGTTGCAATGTGAGCGGCACGGTCACGACGGCGGCCAGCGTCGAGACGAGGGTGAGCGAGATGGCGAGGGCCGCCGACCCGCGGGCGAGGACGACGAACGCCTTCGCCGTCGCCCCGCCGGGCATCGCCGCCGTGAGGATCAGCCCGAGGGCGATGCCGGGCGTCAGGCCGAACGCGCGGCTCACGGCCAGCGCGATCAGCGGGGAGAGGACGAGCTGCCCGACGAGCGCGACGGCGAGCGACCGCGGCTTCCGCGCCACCGCGGCGAAGTCGCGGACGGACAGCGTCGCCCCCATGCCGAGCATGAACAGCGTCAGCTGGACCTGGGCGAAGTGCTCCTCGTAGGCCGGGTAGAAATCGAACATGCGTATCTTCTACGACTTCGCCGCCCGCCCGGCCTGTCGCGGCGGCGTGCCCGTCGGAAACCCTTGAACATCCGGTCGAAGTTCGCCACGTTGAAGGCATGACCACGCTTCCGCGCTTCGCACTCCTATTCGTCCTCGGCGTCGCCGTCGGCTGTCAGAAGCCGACGAGTCGCGTCGTCGTGTACTGCGCCCAGGACCGCGAGTTCGCCGAGGGCGTGTTCGACGAGTTCCAAAAGCACGCCGGACTGACCGTCGCGGCGAAGTTCGACACGGAGGCGAACAAGTCCGTCAGCCTCGCGGCGGAGCTGGAAGCGGAGGCGGCCCGGCCGCGGGCCGACGTTCACTGGAACAACGAAATCCTCGCCACCATCCGCCTCGCCCGGAAGGGGGTGTACGAACCCTACGACCCACCCGCGGCCGCGGCGTTCCCGGACTGGACGCGGGCGAAAGACCGGACGTGGCAGGCGTTCGCCGGCCGGGCGCGGGTGCTGATCGTGAACACGAACTTGGTCACCGAGGCCGAGCGGCCGCGGTCGCTGTTGGACCTGACGGCCGCGAAGTGGAAGGGGAAGGTGGCGATGGCGAAGCCGCAGTTCGGCACGACCGCGACGCACGCCGCGTGCCTGTTCGACGCCCTCGGGCCGGACGGGGCGAAGGCGTTCTTCCGCGGACTGAAGGCGAACGACGTGCAGCTAGTGCCGGGGAACAAGCAGGCGGCCGTCGGCGTGAGCGAGGGCCGGTACGCCGTCGGGCTGACCGACACGGACGACGCGTTGATCGAGCTGAACGCCGGGAAGCCGGTCGCGATCGTGTTCCCGGACCGCGACGGCCACCCGGCCCACCCGCGGCTCGGCGTGCTGTACATCCCGAACACGCTGGCCGTCGTGAAGGGCTGCCCGAACCCGGCCGGGGCGCGGCGGCTGATCGACCACCTGCTGCGGCCGGAGACGGAGAAGGCGCTCGCCGAGGGCGGCGGGTTTCAGATTCCGCTGAACCCGAAGGTGGCGGCGAAGCTGCCCGCGAGCTTGCTCACACCGGGGCGGGCGAAGCCGATGGACGTGAACTTCGAGCGGGCGGCCGACCTGTGGGACGACGTGCAAGCGTTCCTGCGGGACGAGTTCGCAAGGTGAGTTTTGTAGGGCGGGTCAAGGCTCTGCGCCGACCCGCCGTGGGGTCACGACCGCGTCGGAAGGACATCGAACCGGCTTCTTGTAGGGCGGGTCAAGGCTTTGCGCCGACCCGCCGCATCGCCCAACCCGCTCGGCGTGTCTCCGGGTGATTGCAGTCCCCGGCGGGTCGGCGCAAAGCCTTGACCCGCCCTACGAGCGGCGGAGTTCCTGATACAGCCGATGCACGAACGCGGCGTTGTCGCACTGGGCGTACCGCATCGCCCCGCCCATCCGCGAGTAGCTCTTGCAGAACCGCAGGTAGTACGCCGGGTTCGTCTTCGGCGGCTCCCCCGTCGCCCAGTCCCACCCGCCGCCGTCCTGGAGATCGACGACGTAGATTGCGTGCCCCCGCACCGCGTCGCGGCCGGCGTTCAGGCGAATGTTATTCGCGCAGCTGATGCTCTTCTCGAACACCTGCGGCCCCATGATCGCCGACCCGACGGACAGCACGACGCCGTCGTCCAATCCGTCCACCGCGCCGCCGAACAGCTTGAAGTCCCACTCCGCCGCCCGGCCGATGGCCGCGCCGCTGAAGACCGGGTGGTTTGAAATGATGTCGTACCCGATGCCCGGATGCACCGTCACGGGCACGCCACGCTGATACGCCGACCCGAGGATCGAGGCGTGCCGCCACCGGTGATCGACCCGCATTCGGACCGGCGGCCAGTTCTGTTCCTTAATCGCCCGCAGCAGGTCGGCCCGCGCCGCCGTGAGCGGGTGGAACGGGTCGGCCGCGACCTCGGCGGCCAGCGTTTCCGGGGCGGGAACGTCCGCGCCGTCCTCCGCGATGAACCGGCCGAGTGCCCGGCCGTAGCCGAGGCCGTCGAGCGCGCCGGTCATCACCGCGAGGTGGATGGCGTCGGCCGTCTCGTGCCACGTCCCGAACTTGCCGCCGGCGACGCCCATCTCCACGCTCTCGGTGCTCGCGCCGAACCAGGCGTACTCCCAGTCGTGGATCGTGCCGGCCCCGTTCGTCGCCAGGTGCGTCAGCCACCCCGCTTCCATCATCCGGTCGAGGATACGGGCCGCGCCGTTCCTCAAGAGGTGCGCCCCGTAGATGAGGATGATTGACGAGCCGCGGGCTTTCGCCGCCGCGATCCGTCCCGCGCACTCGCGAATGACGGCCGCGTTCGTTTCGGAACACGCGGCCGGTTCGGCGTCCGGGTCGAGGAGGATGTCGTCCGCCAGCGTCAGGCTCGCCCGTTGTGCCAGGGGGAAGACTTTCAGCCGCGATAAATCGAGCGGGGGCCGGGCCACGATACGTCCTGGTGGGAACCTCGACAACGATCTTCGAGAATCTGTCGGGGCTAGTGGAGAACGGCGCGCCCGATGCACTGATGAAAAGAGTTACCTTAACTGCTTACAGAATACATGCAACCTGACGCAGACCCCGAAGACTCTTCGCGCCAGAGCGAAGAGGTCCCGGAGCAACCTCAGGAGTTGAGCGATCCCATGCTCAACCGTGTGCGCGAGGTTGCGCGGAAAATCGAGAGGCGGGTCCGTGACACCCTCCGGGACACGGAGGGCGACCCTTCAACCGGGTCGCAGGGGGATACGACCGAGCAACCGCCGCTCCCGCCCGAACAACCTAACCCCTTAGACTAACCCGCGCCGCCCGACCACTTTAGCTTCCATCTTCTCGCGAAGGTCGCGGAAGTAGGCGGTCAGCTCCGCGCCCGACTTCACCTTGCCGCGGGAGCACCCGCCGCCCGTCCCGCAGTTGCCGGTGCCGCACGACGAACAGCCCCCGCCGCCGGACCCGCACCCGTCCTTGCCGCACCCGGTCGCCGGTTCCGCGGCGACGGGCATCGCGGTCAGGTCGTGCAACCGCACCGGCCGGCCGAAGGCCGCGGACCAGCGGTCGAGCAACGGCGACAGGTCGAGTTCGCCCCACGTCGTCACGTGCAGAATCGCGGCGGACGAATCCAACAAGACTTCGCAATCGAGGACGAGGGCCGGAAGCTCGCCGGCCGCGATGTCGGCGTTCGCCGCGTCGAGGAGGTCGCTCGCCCGGTCCGTCGTCGCGAGTTGCTCCACCTCGTCTTCCGAAGTCGCGGGGCGGAGGACGCGGCCGTCCGTCGTGGGGGCCACGGCCCGCCGGAGTTGCTCGTGCGGCTCGCACAGGACTGTACCGAGTTCGACGCCGCGCGGCGACTCGACGACCGCGCGGGAGCCGCGGGCGAACGCGACCCCGGCGGCGAACCGGCCGACGAACGCGGCCGAGCCGTACTGGATGAGGTACTCCCGCGTCATTGGCCGTCGAACCCCAGGTATTCCCGCATGTACTTGTCGTACTCCGCCTGGCCGAACTCCGAACTCAGGTCGAGCCGCAGCTCGTTGATGACCTTGATGCTGTAGTCCTTGAACCATCCGGTCCAGCAGTCGGCGCACACCTTCTCGTAAATGCGGACGCCGATCTCGTCCGGGACCGGCGGCTTCGGCAGTTGGCGGGCACGCCGGCCGGCGGCGCAGCCGGGCCGCTCGCACCGGAACCCGGTGTCCGGGCCGTCGTCCGCGGCGGCCGCCGCCTCGACCTTCGGGATCGCCGCGCCGAGTTGCGTCAGCAGTTTCGCCATCGCGTCGCGGGGCATCTTGTCGCCCCGCTCGTCGGCGATCTTGTACCCGGTCGTCAGCACCGCGACGGCCGTGGGGTTGTCGCCGAGCTTCATGTGGCACTCGGCGAGGAGTTGGTACACCTTCGAGAACTGCGGGCTGATCTCCAGCGTCCGGGCGAACGACAGCGCGGCCTCGGCCGTCTGGCCGTCCTCGGCGAGGAGCTGGCCGAGGCGGAAATGGCCGAGTTCGTTCTCCGGGTCGTCGGTCGCCATCTTGCGGAACTGGGCGATGCGGTCGTGCAGCTGGCTCATGTTTGCCGGTCTCTGTTCTGGAATGGCACGGGGCCGGGACGCCCGAGCGTGACCGCAATTATATAGCCGCCGGCTTGCCGGCGGGGTTTTGCGACGCCCAAAACCCCGCCGGCAAGCCGGCGGCTATGTATGGCAGCGATCAGTTCGGCGATTCGATCACGGACATCGGCAGGTCGAACGCCGATTCCTTTTTCGCGATGCCGTCCACCGCCTTCAGCCGGACGACGTACTTCCCGGCCCGCGTCATCGGCAGCACGAACCGCATCGTGAACATCTGGTCCTTCTCCATCACCTCGGCCGTCAGCTTGAACGTCGTCGGCTTCGCCAGCGTCGGCCGGCCGGTCGCGTCGAGGATCGTCATCTCGAACGTCAGGTCCGGCTGCGCCACCGCCTTCGGCGTCTTCGGGTCCGGCTTCGACCGCTCGAAGCTGACGACGCTGCACTGGAGGAAGTACGACTGCCCGACCGTGCCGGCCGTCGGGGCGTGGATCTCGCCGCGTTCATCGACGCTCGGGTAGACGGCGACGATGCCGAATTCCTTCTTCGCCACTTCGAACGCCTTGGAGAAGGATTGTTTCGCGTTGCCGGAGGTCTTCGCGAGATCGGTGACGGTCAGCTTGAGCGTGTACGCCCCCGGCTCCTGGTCGAGGCCGATGGTGATGAACGCGCGGGCCGGCAGCTTCGACCCGCCGAGCGGCACGAAGTCGGTCTTCTCGGCCGGGTCCTGCTTGAAGATTGGTTTGTTGTTCTTGTCGAGGACTTCCATCGCCATCTCGTACTTCACGTACCCGGTCGGGCTGACGACGATGTTCTCGATGTCGAACCCGACGAACAGCACGTCGCCGGGTAGGAGCTTGCCCTCCGGCCGCGTGCCGCCGTGCAGCCCGTAAGTGCTGCGGACGTTGGACAGTTTCAGCGTGCCGTCCGACTGGCCGGGGGACAGGGTCAGGGCGGTGACGAGGAGGACCGATCCGAGCATGACGGGATTCCTTCGAGGAGTGGCGGCACGGGGTTCCACCCGTTCTAACGGGATATTCTGTCGGCCGTTGACGTAACCGACTAGAGCCGCCGGGGTGGGGCGGGGGAACTTCCGGAATCAATCGTGCGCGTCCTGCCGGTCGGGCGGGCGTTGGCACGGGATTGCGGGGGCAGAATTATTTGGATCGACGCCGGCCGTCGGGTATGATTCTGGTGTGGGTCGCGTGAACCGTGACGCGACGGACGAAAGGCCGCACGGAACCCGTGGTACCGGGGACCGTCCGGCGAGGCTTAACGTAAAGGAGGTGATCCCTTGAGTAGTTCGTGTTACCAAGGTTTTGAGGTGGCGGCTGTCTGACAGCCGCAGACGGGCGACTGTCTGCGACAGCCGTCATTGATAATGGGAACACCCCAGGCGATGAGCCTGGGGTGTTTCTTTTTTGGGTATTCGAGTTGCTCCCGTTCTTACCGATCCCGGCAACGGTTCGCCGGGCGAAAACAGGAGGGGCGGAAATGGCCGTTACGCAACAATATCCGATGACGCACCAGGGCGTCCGCAACTTGGATAACCCGATTCGGAAAGGGCCTGCCATCAACGTGGGCAGGAACGAGCGGATCGTCTCCGAACTCGGCGGGGCGGCCCTGGCGGGCTTCGGGCTGGCCCAGGGGAACTTGGCCGGGATGGCGCTCGCGGCCCTCGGCGGGATGCTCGTGTTCCGGGGTTACACCGGACACTGCTACGGCTACCAGGCGATGGGCGTGAACACGCGAGGGTAGGTCGAGTGCTTTTGTTTCAATCGAGTTCCGAGTAGACTACTACGTGTCGCATTCGGAGGAACGACATGGCACACGCGGCCGTTAACCTGCCCGTCGATGAACTCACCGTGGACGAACGGTTGACTCTCCTCGGCCGATTGTGGGACAGCCTTCTCGACGCCGGGCCGCCGCCGATTCCCGCGTGGCATCGGGACGAGTTGCGACGCCGAATTACCGCGGCCGACGCCGACCCGAGTGCCGCGATCCCGTTGGAAGACCTCCGGCGCGTACTGAAGGGCGGTCGGCCATGAGCGTGCCGGTTCGGGTGACGCCGCTGGCCCGAGACGACATTCGGCATGGGGAACGTTACTTCAACGGTAAGCGGGCCGGCCTCGGAAACGAGTTCGTGGACGAAGTGTTGGCGACGCTCGACCGTATCGGTGACTGGCCGCTCGTAGCGGGCGAAGTCGGTGACGGCGTCCGGGCCGTCGGTGTCCGGCGGTTCGGATATGTGGTCTACTACCGAACGGACGGCACGGCCGTTGAGGTGATTGCCGTTCTCTACGGCGGCCGGTCGCCGGACGTGTGGCAGTCACGCGTTTGAAACCGCCGCGGGCCGGGAACATCGTTCTCGGTCCGCGACGCTCAAGCCCTATCCGTTACTTCACCTTCAGCACGACGAAGTCTGACTCGCCGTTCGGCCGCGTCACCATCAAGAGCGCCCCCTTCTCCTTCGACGCTGCGGCCATCGCGTCCTGGAAGTCCTTCACGCCACTGATCGGCGTCTTGTCCACCTTCACGATCAAGAGGCCGCGGACGAGACCCACGTCGGCCGCGGCCGACCCGCGCTCGACGCCCATGATTAGCGCCCCTTTCGCGTCGCGGGGGAAGCCGAGTTGCCCGGTCAACTGCGGCGTCAGGTCGGTGACGGTCAGCCCGCCCACGTCCACGCCGGCGTCCGTAGGCACGCGGGCGGAACTGCTGCGGGTCATCTTTTCGGCGCTGCCGTAGTCCTCCGGCTGCTCGTCGATGGTCACCTGCTGGGCGAACGTCTTGCCGTCGCGGACGTAGATAACTTCCGTCGGCTTGCCGAGCGGCAGCTTCGCCACGACGCGGGGCAGGGCGGCCACGTCCTTGAGCGCGACGCCGCCGACGGACAGGATCGCGTCCCCGGCCTTCAGCCCGGCCTTCGCCGCCGGCGTGTTGTCGTACACCTTCGTGACGACGACGGCGTTGCCGTCCGCCGGGACGCCGAGCCGCGCGGCGAGGTCCGCGTCCACGGCCCGCACGCCGACGCCGAGGTAGCCGCGCTTCACGCTCCCGCCGTCGAGTAGCTGCCGGCTCACGTCCTTCGCGAGGTTGCTGCTGACCGCGAGGCCGACGCCGTTCGAGCCGCCGCCGCGAGTCTTGATGGCGCTGTTGATGCCGACGACCTTTCCTTCGAGGTTGACGAGCGGCCCGCCGCTGTTGCCGGGGTTCATCGCCGCGTCCGTTTGCAGGAAGTCCTCGTACTGGTTCAGCCGGAGGTTCTGCCGGCTCTTGGCGCTGACGATCCCCTGCGTCACCGTCCCGGCGAGGCCGAACGGCGCGCCGACGGCCAGCACGCGGTCGCCGACCTCCATCGCGTCGCTGTCCCCGAACTCCAGCGAGGGCAGCGGCTGGTCGGCCTTGATCTTCAGCACCGCGAGGTCGGTCTTCGCGTCCCGGCGAACGTCGGTGGTCGTGAACTTGCGGCCGTCCTGGAAGGACACTTCCAGTGTGTCGGCCCCGTCAACGACGTGGAAGTTCGTCAGGATGACGCCGCTCGGGTCGATGACGAATCCGGAGCCGAAGCCGAGGTTCGGGTCGAACCGTTGCTCGCCGCCGTCCTGCCCCTCGAAGAACCGCCGGAACTCCTCCGGCACGTTCGGCGGCAGCTGCTGCCGCGGGCGGTTGGCCTGGACAGGCTTCTTGGTGACCTTCGCCTCGATGCTCACGACCGCGGGCAGGACGCGCTTCACGACCTCGCGGTACGACCCGGTTTCCTTCGGCATGACGGCCGGCAGCGGGGCCGGGACGTTCTGGCCGTGCAGCCGGTCGCTGAACAACATGCCAATCAGCCCGCCGGCACTGAGACAAACGACGGCGAGCGGGATGCGGGAGAGAAACTTCATGATTGAACCTCCAATCTTCCTCCGGATGGGACTTGGAATTCTACGGCGGCCGCCGGCCCAAAAAAAAGCGGCCGGCCCGTCGAGGACCGACCGCCCAAAGGTATGAACGGGGATTAGCCGTTGGCTTGCACGCTCACTTCGATCTTCCGCGGCTTCGCTTCCGGGACCTTCGCGATCGTCAGGCTCAGCACGCCGTTCGCGAGGTTGGCCGCCACGGCGTTCTCGTCCACCGTGTTCGGCAGCGTGATCCGCTGCTCGAACCGGCCATAGGTCCGGGTGTCGAACCGCCCTTCGGCCGTGCTCTTCCGCTCCGTGCGGATGGTCAGCACGCCGTCGTGCAGGGTGATGTCGAAGTCCTTCTCGGACACGCCGGGGGCGTCGAGTTCGACGTACACCTTCTGCTCGTCCTCCCAGACGGACAGCGGGAGCACCGTCGTCGGGGCGGGCGTGCCGGCCGGGGTGAAGAAGTCGTTATGGAAGAAGTGGTCCAGCAGGGACGACAGCCGGTTCGAGTTCCGCTCTTCCGCCGGGACCATGGAGCCGTTGCGATAGGACGTAAACATGCCTCGACCTCCAACAGGTTTTCCACGGGCAAGGGTGTAATTTTGGGTTGGTTTTGAAGCGAACCGCCGACAGCCCGTGGGTTAGTCCGGCGGCCGCTTCTGACGGGTGCGAATACAACCGGCGTGCCAATCCGTGGGCGTTGACGCAAGTGGAAGCGCGATGGAAATTTGGTGCAAACGGCCAGAAATGTAGTGGTCGGAGGAGGGTGTCAGTTTGACAGCGGGGTGTCAGTTCGCTTCTTGTAGGGCGGGTCAAGGCTTTGCGCCGACCCGCCGGGAGACCGCAACCACGCGGGAGAAACGACGCGCTGGTTGGCGCGACGGCGGGTCGGCGCAAAGCCTTGACCCGCCCTACAAGCCTACTGCCCCTCCGCGCCGCTCTCCAGGAATCGCTGCATCGCCAGCTCCGCCAGCGCCGTCGCGTCCGCCCGGATGTTGCCGTCGGTCAGCCCGGCGCGCACGCCGCCGAGCAGGTACTGCGACCGGAAGTCGGTCGCGAAGTGGCCGGTGTTGTCCACCGAGTATTGTAGCCCGCGGAGGAACGCCAGCGCCTCGACCGTAGCCGGGCGGTATTTCTGGTAGCGGGCCACGTCCGGCACGCCCTGGCGGATGAGCTGGCACGCCGCGGCTAGGCCCCGAGCCGCGTGCGCCGACTCGAAGCCGGGTTCGGCCGTCGGCGAAACGTCCGTGCGGAACGCGCCGGCCCACAGGACGTGCTTCACGTCCCCCTTGCCGTACTGCACGGCGGACAGCCAGTCGGCCATCTCGAACGCGGCCGCCGCGGCCGCGCCGTCCTTCGATTCCAAACAATACTCGACGGCCGCCGGGATCATCGTCCCCGCGAACGTGGCGTGCGGGGCCGCCTTGAACTTCGCCCGGTAGAACGCCAGCGCCTTCGCCACCTCCGGCTTCGGCCGCCGGCTCGCGGCCAACGCCTGCAGCGCGAGGCCGGGGTAGACGTTCAAGCAGTCCGCGTCCGCCGGGTCGCTGCACGCGATGGAGCCATCGGTTTGGATCTGCTTCCGCAGCTGGTCGCACAGCTTTTCCGCCTCGCCGAGTAGCTTCGCGTCCGCCGTCGGCAGCGCGAAGATCGCGAGCGCCAGCGTCGCCCCGAACCCGACCGGGTTGCCGTTCGCGGGCATCGGCACGCCGTCCTTCGTTTGCGTCAGCAGCGTCAGTACGGCCTGCGCGCCGCACGCGGTCAGCTTCTCGTCACCGGTGAAGTTCGCGGCCTGGCACACGGCCCACGCCGCGACCGCCTGGCGGAAGTCGGTGTCGCCGTCGATCGGCGTCCGCAGCGCCGGGTTGACGCCGAAGAGGAACCGGCCGTGCGCGAGTTGCCGCTTCGCCAGCCACTCGGCCGACGACCGCATCGCGAGGACCGTCGAAGCCGTCTCGGGCGGGACGTTCTGCAAGTTCTGGAACCGGGCGATGGCCGGTTGCTTCGGCACGGTGGCCGCGGCGGGCGTGACCGCCTCCGGGGCCGGCTTGCCGGTGATGCTTGGCGGCAGCAGCCCCGGCGGCGGCGATTGGGCAACGACCCCGACGGCGAGGCCGGCGGCGACGAGTAGGCTGACGGACTTGCGCATGAGGAAACCTCGGTGTCTCCGGTGCGACAGGGTGAAGGAATTTCCGCCGCCGGTCAACCCTGACTTCCGAAGTCCGGTTTCGACTTCGGAAGTCGAACGGGACGAGTATCCTCCGGGGGTGTGGAACGCTTTGGCGCGAGATGGACTTCCGAAGTCGAAGCCGGACTTCGGAAGTCGGCCCTCCGCTCCCCCGCCGCAAAGCATTCGGTCGGCCGCTCAACTCCTCGCTCTTCCCGGAATCGCTACACCTTCTCCTGCCGTCACCGGTCGAGTTGACATTCTCGGAAATCGCGCTGTTGACAATTATCTTCTAGACGATAATCATTGTAAAGATTCACGAGGCGTCCCCGATGGTTCGGAAATTGGCCGTAGTAGCAACCATCCTGTACGTCGTCGGGGCGTTCGTCTGGGTCGTCACGGCCGGGTTCGCCCGCAACGAGCAGATGCTGAACGTCGCCTGCGACCCGACGCGGGAGCTGTGGCGCGACATCAACACCGCGTTCATCGCCGACTACGAGCAGAAGAACGGCGTGAAGCTGTTCATCCGCCAGTCGCACGGCGGGTCCGGCAGCCAGGCGCGGGCCGTCATCGACGGGCTGCCGGCGGACGTGGTCACGCTCGCCCTCTGGACCGACACGGACGCCGTCCGCAAGGCCGGGCTGATCGACGCGGGCTGGGAGGACCGGCTGCCGAACCGGTCGCTACCGTTCGTCTCGACGATCGTGTTCGTGGTTCGGAAGGGGAACCCGAAGCAAATCCGCGACTGGTCGGACCTAGCCCGCGACAACGTGAGCGTCATCACGCCGAACCCGAAGACCTCCGGCAACGGGAAGTGGAGCTTCCTCGGCATGTGGGGGGCCGTCACGACCCTCGGCGGGTCCGAGACTCAGGCGTTGGATTTCGTGACGAAGGTGTACCGGCACGTTCCGGTCCTCGACACGTCGGCCCGCGCCGCGACGATGACGTTCGCTCAGAAGAAGATCGGCGACGTTCACCTGACGTGGGAGAACGAGGCGTACCTCGAAGTACAGGAAGCGAACGGCGAGTTGGAGATCGTCTACCCGCCGGTGGGCGTGCTGGCCGAGCCGCACGTCGCGATGGTGGACGCCGTCGTGGACCGGAAGGGCACGCGGGCGTCGGCCGTGGCGTACCTGAAGTTCCTTTACACGGAGCCGGCCCAGGAGATCATCGCGCACCACTACTACCGGCCGACGAACGAGGCCGTGCGGAAGCGGAACGCGGCCCGGTTCCCGGACCTAAAGCTGTTCCCGGCCCGCGAACTCGGCCCGAGTTGGGACGCGATCCAGAAGCGGTTCTTCGCCGAGGGCGGCGTGTTCGACCAAATTTACGCGAAGCCATGAACGGCGAACGGCACGGCGTCAGCGTGCCGGTGTGGGTCGCTGCGGCGTAACCGGCACGCTGACGCCGTGCCGTTCGCCTTGGAGTTGCCATGACGAACCAAGAAGAGTGGCAGACCACCGACACGCCGCGCGAGCAGCTGATCGCGAAGCTGACGCAGGCGGCGTACAACGTGGCCCTCCGGCACACGGCCGCCGTGCCGTTCACCGACCTCGAACTCGCGCTGTGGCGGGAGTTGCGGAAGGTGTTCGACGCCGAGGCGCGGGCCGGGGACGCGGCATGAGTTCCGCGTCGTCCCGTCGGGTGCTACCGGGGTTCGGGCTGGGGCTGGGGTACACGATGCTGTACCTCAGCCTGCTCGTGCTGATCCCGCTCGCCGCGTGCCTGGTGAAGGCCGCGGACCTCAGCCTCGCCGAGTTCTGGGCGGCCGTCTGGACGCCGCGGGCGCAGGCCGCGTACCGGCTCACGTTCACCGTGTCGCTGGTGTCGGCGCTCATCAACGTCGCCCTCGGCCTCGCCGTCGCGTGGACGCTCGTGCGGTACGAGTTCCCCGGCAAGCGGTTCGTCGATGCGCTGGTGGACGTGCCGTTCGCGCTGCCGACGGCCGTGGCCGGCCTCGTGTACGCGAGCCTCTACGTGAAGGACGGGTGGCTCGGCCAGTTCCTCATGCCGGTCGGGTTCGAGGCGGCGTACACGCGGACCGGGATCATCCTCGTCCTCGTGTTCACCGGGTTCCCGTTCGTCGTGCGGACGGTCCAACCGGTGCTCGAAGACCTGGACGCCGAGACGGAGGAGGCGTCCGCCATCCTCGGCGCGAGCCGGTGGCAGACGTTCCGCCGCGTCATCTTCCCGATCCTCATCCCGCCGGCGCTGACCGGGTTCACGCTCGCGTTCGCGCGGTCCATCGGCGAGTACGGGTCGGTCATTTTCATCAGCAGCAACATGCCGTTCAAGACGGAGATCGCCCCGGTTCTGATCGTGTCGCGGTTGGAAGAGTTCGCGTACAAGGAAGCGGCCGCCATCGCCGTGATGCTGCTCGCGGTGTCGTTCGTGCTGCTCGTCGTCGTGAACCTCATCGAGCGGTGGAGCCAGCCGGGGTCCGCTCCGAAGTACCTCTCGCGCGGCACGTCCCGGTTCTTCTCGCTGCTCGGCCTACTCTTGACGGTCCCGTTCGCGGCGGAAGTCGCGCAGAAGCCGCTGGAGAAGCTCGGCCGCGTCCTCGCGCCGCTGACGAAGTTGATTCCGAAGCTCTGGATCGCGTTCACGCTCCTCGTCGTCGGCGTGCTAATCGTCGTGCCGCTCGTGAACGTGTTCGCGCAAGCCTTCAGCAAGGGCCTCGCCGCGTACTGGAGCTACCTCGTCAACGACCCGGATACCCGGCACGCGGTCTTTCTCACGCTCATGGTCGCGCCGGTCGCGGTCGCGCTGAACACCGTGTTCGGCGTCGCCGCGGCGTACACGATCGCACGGTTCCGGTTCCCCGGCCGCACGATCCTGACGACGCTCATCGACCTGCCGTTCAGTGTCTCGCCGGTCGTCGCCGGCCTCGTGTTCGTACTGCTGTTCGGCCAGCAGACGCCGCTCGGCGACTGGCTGAAACAACACGGCTACCAGGTCATCTTCGCCCCGCCGGGCCTCGTCCTCGCGACGGCGTTCGTGACGTTCCCGTTCGTCGCCCGCGAACTCATTCCCGTTCTCGAAGCGAACGGCCCGGAGGAGGAAACCGCGGCCCGCAGCCTCGGGGCGAACGGGTGGCAGATGTTCTGGCGGGTGACGCTGCCGAACATCAAGTGGGGCCTCGTGTACGGCGTCATCCTGTGCAACGCCCGTGCTATGGGCGAGTTCGGCGCGATCTACGTCGTGAGCGGCCGGATCGGCGGGCAGACGGACACGATGCCGCTGCGGGTCGAGAAGCTGTTCCAGGAGTACAACCAGCCGGCGGCGTTCGCGCTGGCGTCCGTGCTGACGATGCTCGCCCTCGTCACGCTCGTCATCAAGGTCGCCGTCGAGCGGAAGTTGCGGGCCGAAACAGCGGCTACGGCGAACGGCACGGCGTAAGCGTGCCGGTGAACCGCTCGGGCGCACGCCGCCGCACACCGGCACGCTTACGCCGTGCCGTTCGCCTTTCGGAGTCCCTCGCATGAGCATCCGCGTCCAGAACGCCACGAAGCGGTTCGGGAAGTTCGCCGCCCTCGACAACGTCTCGCTCGACGTTCCCGAAGGCGAACTGCTCGCGCTACTCGGCCCGTCCGGGTCCGGGAAGACGACGCTCCTCCGCGTCATCGCCGGGCTGGAGCAGCCCGATTCCGGCAGCGTGTTGCAGTCTGAGGCGGACGTGACCCGCCGCTCGGCGAAGGACCGCAACTTCGGGTTCGTGTTCCAGCACTACGCGCTGTTCAAGCACATGACCGTGTTCGAGAACGTCGCGTTCGCGCTCCGCGTTCGCAAGTGGAAGGACGCGGAGGTAGCCGCCCGCGTGAACGAACTCCTCCACCTCGTGCGGCTGGAGAACCACGGCGACCGGTTCCCCGCACAACTCTCCGGTGGCCAGCGGCAGCGGATTGCGCTCGCCCGCGCCCTGGCCGCGCGGCCGCAGGTGCTGCTGCTGGACGAGCCGTTCGGCGCGCTCGACGCCCGCGTCCGGGCCGAACTCCGCCAGTGGCTCCGGCGGCTGCACGACGAGGTTCCGGTCACGACGATCTTCGTCACGCACGACCAGGAGGAGGCCTTCGAGGTGGCCGACCGCGTCGTCGTGATGAACGCCGGGCGGATCGAGCAGGCCGGCACGCCGCAGGAGGTGTTCGACCACCCGGCCAACCCATTCGTCATGGACTTCCTCGGCCAGGTGAACGTGTTCCACGGCCGCGTCCACGACGGCAAGGCGATCGTCGGCGGGCTGGAGTTCGACGTGCCGGAGTATCGGGCCAACGGCCCGGCGAAGGTGTTCGTCCGCCCGCACGAGTTGGACCTCGCGACGCACGCCAACGGCACGCGGAGTCTGCCGGCGACGGTCAAGCACGTCGTCCCGGCCGGGGCCGTGACGCGGGTGCTGGTCGCCGTCCGCGACGGCGGGATGGAGCTGAACGTGGACCTGCCGCCGGTGCGGTCGGCGGAGCTGAAGTTGAAGAAGGGCGATTCCGTCTTCGTCGCACCTCGCAAGGTCCGCGTCTTCGACCCGGACTACAGCATCTGATCGTTCTCGTAGGGCGGGTCAAGGCTTTGCGCCGACCCGCCGTCGCCACATGTGCCCCGGCGGGTCGGCGCAAAGCCTTGACCCGTCCAGGTTGAAATAACGCAAGTCACTGCAATCAATCAATTTAAGAAATCATCAGAAAATCGACGGGAAAACTGTTGCCTATAGGAGACTTAGACGATAATCTTTATAGAGAATTTACATCACTAAATTGACCATATTGGTGATAAAATGACCCGCCGAGTTCTGCTCCGTATCGCCGTCGTCGTCCTCGCCGTGTCCGTCGCGTCCTGCTCGAAGGGTGACGGCCGCAAGGCGACGTTCCCGGTCAGCGGCAAGGTTCTTGACGGCAACAAGCCGGTCGCGAACGCCTCCGTCGTGTTCCACCCGGCCGGCGGCGGCGAGAAGCCGCACGGCAAGACGGACGCGGCCGGCAACTTCCAGCTCACCACCTACGCCGGCAACGACGGCGCGCCGGCCGGCGACTACAAGGTGACCGTCGAACTGTGGGTCACCCGCCGGCCGGACGAGGGGCCGACCAGCCAACTGCCGCCGAAGTTCGCGAAGCCGGAAACGTCCGGGTTCGCCGCGACCGTGACGACCGGACCCACCGACCTGCAACCGTTCACCATCAAGCGCTAAACGAAACCCAAACCCGGAGAGTTCCATGAACCGCGTTCGTACCACCCGCCGCGCCTTCACGTTGATCGAGTTGCTGGTCGTGATCGCGATCATCGCGATCCTCATCGGCCTTCTCCTGCCGGCCGTCCAGAAAGTCCGCGAGGCCGCGGCCCGCAGCACCTGCCAGAACAACCTGAAGCAACTCGGCCTCGGGTTCCACAACTACCACGACCCGAACAACGGGCTGCCGAGCAACATCCGGCCGGACGCGACCAGCACCGTGCGGGTTCGCTGGCTGACGTACCTGCTGCCGTACATCGAGCAGGAGAACGTGTTCCGGAACGTGAGCCTCAACGTGAACTGGCACCAACCGGCGAACCTGAACCCCGGCTTTAGCACGCGGCTGAAGGTCGTCGAGTGCCCGTCCGCCCCGAACGGGCAACTGGTGGACGGCGCGCCGGACACGACCCCGGCGTGGACGAACATCGTCGCGAACGGCGACTACTCCGGGTTCTACGGCGTCTCGCCGGAACTCGAAACGCTCGGCCTGATCCAACCCGGCACTGGGAAGGCGGACAACGGGGCGCTGTCGAAGACCGTGAAGCTGAACTTCGCGAGCTTCACCGACGGCCTGAGCAACACGCTGCACCTGACCGAGAGCGCCGGCCGGCCGAACGTCTACCGGCTCGGCAAGCTGGTCACGCAGGCGAGCGGGAACAACCGGGTGAACGGCGGCGGCTGGTGCCGCCCGGCGACGGAGCTGAACGTCCTCCGCGGGGCGTCGGCGGACGGCACGACGTTCCCCGGCCCGAACGCCATCAACGTCACGAACGGCGAGCAGATCGGCACGTACCCGCACCCGTTCTACAACGTGGACGGCAGCGGCCAGGTGTACGGGTTCCACACCGGCGGGGTGAACGCCCTGTTCGCCGACGGGTCGGTCCGGTTCCTCCGCTCGACCGTGGACATCCGGGCGCTGGCGGCGTTCGTCACCCGCAACGGCGGCGAGGTGATCGCGAACATCGACTGATGATGAAGGTTCATCCGCGAACGGCGAAGACGCCCGCCGTTCGTCATTTCATCGGCCGCGCGACGCGGAAGACGATCCAGATGCCGACCGCCCCGACGACGGCCGTGACGCCGGACGCGACGGCGACGAGCGGCGTCGGCGAGTACCGCAACTGCGGCCACGTCACCGCCGGGACGGTTTCGGTCGAAGGCGTCGCCAGGAACAGCGTGACGAGCGACTCGTTCAGCGACAGCACGAACACGGCCACGCCCGCCGCGACGAGCGCGGGCCGGAGTAGCGGCAGCGTGACGCGGCGGAGTGTTTGCGACGGACTCGCGCCGAGGCCCCGCGCGGCCGATTCGAGCTGGTGAATCTGTTCCGTCAAATGAGACCGCACGATCAGGAACGCGACCGGCAGGCCCAGCGTCGCGTGGACAAGCACGATCCCGACGAGGCTGCCCCACAACCCGATGGCGTGCATCAACGGCAGCACGCCCATGCCGAGCGCGGCGGGCGGCAGGCACGCCGGCAAAAGGACGCCGGCCGCGAGCAGCTTTCGACCGACGAACCGCTCGTGCCGAATCGCGTAGGCCGCGGGCGCGGCGGCGAGGACGCTCAGCACGCCGGCGCACGTCGCCACCATGAGGCTTCGCGCGACGGCGGCCGTCCAGCGGCGGTCCTCGGCGAAGGCCCGATACCACCGCAGCGACCAGTCGTCGGCCGGCGGCGTCAGGAAGGAGTCCGGCGAGAACGACACCCACGCCGTGTGCAACACCGGCGCGAGCAGGCCGACGAGGACGGCCCAGCCGACGAGTCGCGCACTCATCGCCGCCTCCTGACGAGCAGCACGGCGAGCGTCAGTACGAGCAACCCGACCGCCTCCGCCGCCGCGCGGGGCCACCGGCCGTACTCGAACGCCTGGCGGTGGACCTCGACCGACAGCGTCATCTCGTCCGGCCCGCCGAGGAACAGCGGGCCGAGGAACGCCCCCAGCCCCCACGCGAGGCCCAGCTCGAACGCGAGGACGATGCCCGGCCGCGACAGCGGCAGCGTGACGCGGCGGAACGCCTGCCACGGCCCCGCGCCGAGGCCGCGGGCGGCGGCCGTCAGCGTCGGGTCGATGGACCGCAACTGCACGACCAGCACGAGTACGACGTAGGGCAGGATCAAGTACACCTCCGCGACGGCGGCCGCGACCGGGCCACGTGGTAGAAGGCGTTGCAACCCGAACAGCGTGGCGAGCAGCCCGGCCGTCTTCGGCAGCAGCACGAGGGCGAGGGCGATTGACTGACACCGCGGTGTCAGCGACCGCACGAACAGCGCGAGCGGGTAGCCGATGAGCAGCGTCACGGCGGCGACCGTGACCGCGAACAGGATCGTGAAGCGAATCAGCGCGAGCCCGTTGGCGTCGAACAGGGCCGCGAAGTTGTCGAACGTGACCGTGCCGGGTGAATAAAATCCGCGTCCGCCGGCCGGCTCGTACAGACTGACCCGTAGCAGCAGCACGAGCGGCACGATCACGAACCCGCCAAGCAGCGCGGCGGCCGGGGCGGTCAACAGGTACGGCGTGCCGCGGCTCACGGTTCGTCGTCCGGGATCGGCCAGCACGCGGCGGGCGGGATGTCGAACGTCACCGCATCGCCGACCGACACTTTCTCCTGACTTCCCAGCCGAATCTTCAACGTGAAGCCGTCGGCCCGCACGTCGGCGGACAGGTCGCGGCCGTAGAACGTAACCGCCGTCACCCGGCCGGCTCGCGGGCCGCCAAGCGTCACGTTTTCCGGACGAACCAGCACCTTCGAGCCGACGGGCCTTCCCAGGATTCCGCCGTCGAGGACGTTCGCGTCGCCGAGGAACCGGGCGACGAACGGAGTCCGCGGCCGGTCGTACACCTCCCGCGGCGGCCCGACCTGGAGCAGCCGCCCGGCGTGCATCACGCCGACGAGGTCGGACGCGGCCAGCGCCTCGTCCTGGTCGTGCGTGACCATGAGCGTCGTCGTGCCCGATTCCGCGTGGACCCGCCGCAGCTCGGCCCGCAGGTACTCCCGCAGGTGGCGGTCGAGGTTCGCCAGCGGTTCATCCAAGAGTAACACGTCCGGGCCGAACGCCAGCGCCCGCGCGACCGCGACCCGCTGCTGCTGACCGCCGGAGAGCTGCGACGGCAGCCGGTCCCACTCGTCACGATCCAATCGCACGCGGTCGAGCAGCGCCTCGACCCGTTCGCCCACTTTCGATTGCCGGCGGACTTCGAGGCCGAACGCGACGTTCTTGCGGGCCGTCAGGTGCGGGAACAGGGCGTAGTTCTGAAACACCGTGCCGACGTTCCGCGCCTCCGGCGGCGCGGCCGTCACGTCGCGGCCGCGGAGGAACACGCGGCCGGTGGTCGGGAGCAGGTAGCCGCCGATCAGCTTGAGGAGCGTCGTCTTCCCGCACCCGGACGGGCCGAGGATGGTGAGGAACGAGCCGGCCGGGACGGAGAGCGACACGTCGCGGACGACCGGCGCGGGGCCGAAGCCGAACGCGACCGCCGCCAGCCGAACGGCGTCACCCGCCGCGGAGGACGGTGCGGTCCCAGCGGTCGGCGAGTTGGTCCCATTGGCTGGCATACACGTCGTAGGGGTAGTACTTCAGGGTCTTGAACTGCTCGTCCGTGTGCGGGTAGAGCGCCTTCCAGAGCGGGTCCTCGGCCGCCATTTTCGCCGCCGTGTCCGGCCGGGCCGTCGCCATGCCGCGGCGGGCGAACCCGAGTTGCACGTCGTCGCCGAACAGCACGTCGAGCGCCTTCTCGGCCAGTTCCTTTTGCTTCGTGCCGGCGGGGATGGCCCAGAACACCTGCACCATCGCCCGGTCCTTCTCCGGCACGGCCGCGGCGAGGGCCGGCTTCTCGCGGAGGGCTTGCAGGTACTCCGGGCTGTGCATGTTGCCCGCGGCGACGGCCTTGTCGTTCAGCGCGAGGATCATGTCCGTCGAGGTCGGCCACCACAGCTTCACCCGTTGCCGGTGCTCGCGGGCGAACCGGAACACCTCGTCCATGTTATTGCGGATCAGGTCGTGGGCCGTGCCCGCCTTGTTGTTCGCGTCCGCGAGGACGGCCGCGAACGTGAACAGGCTCATGTAGAAGTGGTTGTACAGCCCGATTTTTCCTGCGAGCGCCGGCCGCAGCAGGTCGCGCCACCGCGTCGGTGCGTCCGGGACGAGCTGCTTGTTGAACGCGAGCGTCATGACCGAGTCCGGGTACGGCAGCCCGAACCCCTCCCGATACACCCACGGCTCCAGGGCCGGGGCCGCGAGCGCCTTGTGGCTCGGCACGTTCGCGAAGTCGATGGTCGCGAACAGCCCCTCCTTCGCGGCCGGGTAGCCCTGCGTCGCGTCGGTAATCATCAGGTCGAACGGCGGGTCGTCGGCCGGGGCGGTCTTCAACTTCGTCATGCCGTCCCACCAGCCGGGGAACAGCGAGACGGTCGCCCCGGTCGCGGCCTCGAACGCCGGGACGAACACTTCCCGTATAGTCTTCTCATGCCCGCCGGAGTAGACGAAGACGCGGAGTTCACGGCCGGTGAACGGGCCGGATTTGGGTCTGGAAGGTTGCCCGCACCCGACCGATGTGCCGAGGGCGGCCGCGGAGGCCGAGCGAAGGAACGTGCGGCGATTCATGCTTTCCTTTCGCCGAATGCGACGACGCCCGCGACGATCCGCGCCGCCGTCGTCACCCAGCACAGCCCGCCGAACACCCACGCCAGCACCGAGAACTGGTCCGGCAGCAGGCAGAACAGCACGAAGAAGATGACCGTCTCCGTGCCCTCCATCAGCCCGGCGGCGTAGTAGAAGCTCTTCTTCCCGCGGCTTTCGGTCGTGATTCCGCGCTTCGCCGCGATCACCGCGAACGCCAGGAACGACCCACCCGTCCCGACGAAGCTGTAGATCAGGAACGCGGCCGGCAGCGCGAACTCGGGCCGGCTGACCGCGAACGCGAACGGCACGCCGGAGTAGAAGATCGTGTCCAGCACGATGTCCAGGTAGCCGCCGGCGTCGGTCGCGCCGAGCCGCCGCGCGATCGCCCCGTCGAGGCCGTCGGCGATTCGGTTGAGCAGGATCAGCACGAGGGCGAGCGTGTACTGTTGGAACCCGACGGCCACGCACCCGGCGACGCCGACGAGGAACCCGCCGACGGTGACGGCGTTCGCGCCGAGGCCGTGCCGCGCGAGCCGGGCGGCGAGCCAGTTCAGCGGCGGGTCGATCAGCGGGCGGGCGCGGCCGTCGAACACGCGACCTCCGTCAGAGGCGGGCCTGCGGCCGGTCGGCGAACCCGCGGGCGCGGCGGCCCGCGATCTGGTCGGCGTACACCCGGCGGCGGTCCACGAAGAACATGCCGCCCCGCGACCCCCGCACCCGCACGCGGAAATACGTCGCCCACGCCAACAGCTTCTCCGGCCACGCGGCAGTTTCCCGGCCGCGGTCGTAGGGGCCGCTTTGAAAGTAGGTATGCGGCGCGACCGGCGGGCGGACCACCGCCTCCGCGCCGCCCGGTCGTTTTAGGGCGTACACGTCGGCGATCCATCGGCCGGTGATGAGGTTCGCCGCCGGGAACGGGGCGGCGTTCCCCCACAGCACCTTCTCCCGCGGCCCGTTCGGGTTGCAGAACCACGGGAACACGGCCCGCATACAGCACGAGAAGTAGGCGTAATCCCGCGGCGTGTATTCGCGGTCCCGGAACAGGAACAGCACCTCCCGGCGCTCGGCGCGAACGAACCGGTACAGCTCGCGGCGGAAGGTCGGGTCGCAGATGTGACGGTAGCCGTCGGCGAAGTCGTTGAGGACGATGATGCCGCTGTTGTAGTGCGACGCGCCGTGGATGTAGTTGATACCGTGCGGCATCCGCCGCTTCGGGCCGACCGGCAGCTCCGGCGTCACGGCCGACTGTCGCACCCGCTCCGCGAGGAACTTCCCGGTCGCCGCGACGACGACCTCGTCGTCGGCGAAATCGTCGCGGCTTCGCGGCGAGCGGTAGATGACGTTCTCGTGCCAGACCGGCTTGCCGGTCGCCGGGTTCAGCCCCGTCACCCACGGGTGATCGAGGCCGACCAACCCGGCCGGCAGCGGGCGGACCTTCGTGATGTCCAGCACGCGGGTGATGCCGTGGCCGTTGTGCGCGGCCTGGTAGGCCCACCGCAGCGGCAGGCCGAGCCAGTACCCGAGGGCGGCGGACGGCGGGGGCATCGGTCAGGACTTGGTAACGGGGCTGGCGTCGGCCGGGATCGGCGACGCGGGTTCGGAACCGGGAATCGGCCCCATCACGCCGTAACTCGCGCCGCCCGTCGCGCGGGGGCCGAACGCATTGTTCCACCACCGCCGGATGACGCCGCGGACGCCGAACGCCTTTAGCGGCGCGGCGAGCAGCTTGACCTTCTTGTGCTTCTCGCCCCAGTCCGGCACGTCCTCGTGCAGGACGTACACCTCCCAGAGGGTCTCGTCCGGGTCGGTGATCCAGAGCTTCGTCTGCCGGGCGTAGCAGCACTTCACGTCGTCCTGCTCGCCGATCCGCGCGCCGACCGCCTTCATTCGCTCGTGGACGGCGTGCAACTCGTCGAGTGTGGTGAGCCGCAGGCCGAGGTGGTTGAGCGGCCCGCCGGCGCACGCCCGCTTCGGCTTCAGCGACAGCACCAGCGGCGGCACGTCGATCTCGAACTTCGCGTAGTCGGGGTAGACCTTCACCGGTTCGGCCCCGAGCAGCGCGGCGTAGAACTCGACCGACCGCGCGAGGTCCGAGACGTTCAGGCTCGCGTGGAACTTCACCACGGCCGTGGCCGCGGCCGGGGTGCGATTGGGGACGTTCGCCATCGTAGACCTCGGATTCGATTTGTAGGGCGGGTCAAGGCTTTTCGCCGACCCGCCGGGGGGGGCCGCAACCACTTTCGAGAAACGACGAAGTTTCAGGTCGCGACGGCGGGTCGGCGCAAAGCCTTGACCCGCCCTACGAGACCAGGCGACGGCTCCGCCGCGCCGTCACTTCACCTCGAACACCTGGTCCGTCAGCCCGCCGTCGGGCACGTCCACGGCCCACGGCGTCTTCGCCGGGTCGGCGTAGGTCGGCCGCTTGATCCGCTTCGCTAACTCCGGTGTCAGCGTTACCTTGTACTTCCCCGGTGGCACGCCTGGGCCGAACGGGAATGTTTGCATCGCGAACGACCCGTCCGCCTGGAGCAGGCTCGACGGCTTGTCCTTCAGGTACTCGTTGCCGGCGTCCGGGTGGAACGTGACGCTCCCGGCCGTCAGCGGCTCGTTCTTGAACGTCACCTTGCCGGTCGCGGTCGCGAGAGGCGGCCACTCGCCGCCGCACCCCGGCCCGGTCGCGAGGAGGACCGCCGCCGTCAGGAAGAAGAATCCGGTTCGCACCGCGGCCCCCTTACTCGTTGGTGACGACCTGGCCGTCGGACTGCCGGAGCATCCGGCGGACCATCGCGGACGGCGTGCCGTACCGGACGGTCCGGACGCTGCCGTCGCCGAACGCGAACTGCGGCCCGCCGGCGGAACTCGGCGACCCCCAGTTCCCGCCGCCGCAGTTGTCGCCGCCCTCGGACCAGGACGCGCTCGACGCCCGCTCCGGGAAGGCGTTCAGCTGCGTGTCGGAGTAGAGTTCGTCCCCGCACCGGCCGACGCCGCCGTTGCCGCCCATGACGTAAGGTTCGTCCCAGTGCCACGACCCGGCGGCCACGGCCCGCTGGGCCATCGCCTTCTCGCCGATGAAGATGGTGTTCGACGTGCCGTCCGTAATGCTCGCGATGGTCGAGACCTTGCCCCACCCGGCGTAGGTCGTCCAGAACACCATCTCGTTGGCCGCGTAGTCGGTTCGGGCGCTCGGCCCGGCCCCGCCGTCGTTGTAACTCCAGCCGGGGTACACCGGGTCGGTCGCCGGGACCTGGAGGGCGGTCGGCGGCCGGCGGAGCGGCATGTGGAACGCCTTCACCGGCGTCCGGTACGCGGCGATCCCGTCCCGGAACAGGGCCTCTTGCTCGACGTAGGGCAGCAGGGAGAAGAACGTGGACCCGAGCTGGAACTTCCCTTGCTTCAGGGCGTCGCCCCACCGCGGCCGGAAGTTCCCGTAGCCGGGGATGACGGTGTAGGCGTCCGGCGACGGCACGGTCGCGCCGTCCGTCGAGGTGACGTAGGGGGCCGTGTTGCTCGCGCCGTTCGCGTAGTCGTACCCGCCGCTGTTCGGGAAGTGCTGGTACACCGACTCGTAGTTCGCCGCCCCGAGGCCGAGCTGCTTCAGGTTGTTCTGCGACTGGGCGCGGGCGGCGGCCTCGCGGACCTTTTGAACGGCGGGGAGGAGTAACCCGATCAGGATCGCGATGATCGCGATCACGACGAGCAACTCGATTAGCGTGAAGCCCTTCCGGAGACGCGCGGACATGGCTGACCTCAACGTGTGGTCGTCGTGGTGAGAGGCCCCACGTCGCAGGATGACATCTGCCCTAGAGTCAAGATGTTATTCCGGCCCGGCGGGTCCGCCTAACAAAAAAATCCGAGAACGCTAAATTGAGGGGACCGAACCCCGGCCGTGGTGGCGAGGACCGTCGATGCCGAAAGACCCGTTGCAGCCGTCCCGGTGTGCCGAGTTGCTCGGCGCGCTGGCCGCCCCCGAGCGGTTGAAGATCGTCCGCCTCCTGACCGAGGGCGAGCGGAACGTGACGCAAATCGTCGAGGCGCTGAAGATTCCGCCCCTGAACGTGTCCCACCACCTGACGGTTCTCAAGTCGGCCCGCCTCATCGAGGGGGACAAGCGCGGCCGGTTCGTCGTCTATTCGCTGTGCGACGGCGTGCTGAACGAGATCGTCGAGGCCGGTGTCGCGAAGGAGGCGCTGGACCTCGGCTGCTGCCAGATCGTACTCCCGCCGGACGGGTGAGGGCGGCGATTCGGGTTGCCAAGTTTCGCCACTTCGGCCATACCCCGGCGCTTGTCCCTCGTTCCGCGTCGGGTTCGGCCATGCCGTCGATTTCGGTCCCTCGTTCGGTTTTGAACTTCCCTCGCCTATCCGTTCCTTCGGCGTCCGTCCTGCTGACGCTCGGCGTGGCTGCGGTCGCGGCCGGCGTCGCCGTGAACCTCTACCACTTGTACGCCGCGGCCGAGCCGTCCCGGTGGGGCAGCGTGTCGCACGACCGCAACGCCCACTACGTCTACGCGGCGGCGATGGCGACGGAGCTGCGCGACGGCCGCGTCGGAGCGTTTCTCGGGGTGTTCGACGGCGGCAGCATGGTCTGGGGGCCGTTCCATGCCGTCCTGCTCGCGGTCGTCCTCACCGTTCTCGGCCCGAGCACGACGCTCGCCGTCGTGCCGAGTATGGCCGGGTTCGTGTTGAGCGTGGTGCTCGGGTTCGCCCTCGTCCGCCGGGCCGTGCCGGGGGCGGCGGGGGCCTACGGCGGGCTGCTCGCCGCGCTGCTCGTGGCCGCGTCCCCGGCGGTCCGCGCCTACGCCACGGACGCGATGCTCGAAAGCCTCGGCCTCGCGCTGACGTTGCTGACGCTGTACGCCACGGCGGCCTGTCTCGACCGGCCGACCCGTCGCGCCGGCGTCGGCCTCGCGCTCGGCCTGACGTGCCTCTTCTTCCTGAAGTACAACTACTGGCTGCTGACGCTTCTCGCGATTTGCACAACCCTCGGCCTCACTCGATTCTCGGCCGTGTTCGCGGTCGCGTCGGCGGTCGTACGGGAAGCCGCGAGCCGAGAATTCTTGAGGCGGCAACTCCTCTCGCCGGGGAACGTCGTCATCGTGTCGTTGATGGCGGCGGCCGGCTGGACCGCGTGGACCGGCGGCTGGTCGCTCGAAGTCGGCGGGCGAACCGTCGGCATGAAGTCCACCCGCGTCGTCGTGAACGTCGCCTACGGTCTCGCACTCTTGAAGATCGCACTCTGGTGGCGGCGGGCCGGCCTAGCGTGGACGCGGGAACATCTCGGCGATGTCGGCGTCGCGGTCGCACGGTGGCACATCGTTCCGGCGCTCGTGTGGCTGGCACTGCCGCTGCGGCTGCGGTACTTCCTGTGGTACTTGAGCTTCGCGAACACGGAGGGCGTGTACCACACGTCGCTCGCGGACACGGCCGAGTTCTACTGGCGCGGGTTCGCGACGGAGTATTGCACGGGGCCGCAAGTCGCCGTCGCGATCGCGGGGCTGGCCGTCCTCGGGATCGTCGCCACCTTCGCCCGGTCGCTCCGGTCCGGTTTCGTCGTCGTGCCCGTCTTCGCGGTGCTCGCGACGGCCCTCACGCTGAACCACCCGAACCACAAGCTGCGGTTCCTGCACACGTGGTCGCCGGTCCTGTTCGTACTGGCCGGCGTCGCCGTCGCGACGGTGCTGCGGCTCCTCACCCGGCCGTGGGCCGCCCACGCCGTCGGCGGGGCGCTCCTGGTCGCGGCCGGCATCGTCCTCGGGCCGCCGTGCGTCGAGCCGGGCCGGGCGACCGAGCGCGGGCACGACGGCGCGGCGTACTCGATCCGCGAGATCACGGACGCTTACCTGCCGGAGGTGGCCGACTCGCGAAAGACGATGATCCTCGGCAACGTCGTCTACCGGCCTTGGGCGAAGTGGAGCTTCTACGAGCGGTACGGCCGCACGGACGGCGTGGAGATCGACTTCCGCGAGGTCGGCGCGTTCGAGAACACGCCGGCCGTGTTCGCGCACTGGGTGAAGCACACGGCCTGCGACACGGTCGTGGTCGTGGAGATTCCGCCGACGTCGCCGCTGTTCGAGCCGCCGCCGCCGATCGAGGTCGCGCCGCTCGCCGGGGCGTGGCTCCGCGGGCAGGCGCGGTTCAAGTTCGCCCGCGAGATCGTCGTCCCGGACCGCGGCCGGATCGAAATCTGGAAGCGGGATTCGTAGCCGCTCGCCCTTTCTACTTCATCCGCGGCCGTCGAGACGCTACGCTAATGCGGTGAATGGCCCGCACCCCGCGTACAGGACGGCTTCATGGCGTACACATCCCGGCTCGCGGTCATCGTCGCGCATCTGCTGACCAGTTCCTTCGCGACGGCACAAGCTCCTGACACATACCGGCCGGCCATTGAGAAGCTCACGGCCCTGATCGAACACGAGGTCAAGGACAAGCAACTGCCCGCGCTGTCCGTTGCGCTCGTGGACGACCAGCGCGTCGTCTGGGCGAAGGGGTTCGGCTTCCAGGACAAGGACAAGAAAGTCCCGGCGACCGAGCGGACCGTCTACCGCGTCGGGTCGGTGTCAAAGCTGTTCACGGACGTGGCCGTGATGCAGCTCGTCGAGAAGGGGCAGCTCGACCTCGACGCGCCGGTGACGGCGTACCTGCCGGACTTCAAGCCGGTCGTGAAGCCGGAGCACAAGCCGATCACGCTGCGGATGCTCATGGCGCACCGGTCCGGCCTCATCCGCGAGCCGCCAGTCGGGAACTACTTCGACCCGACTGGGCCGACGCTGGAGCAGACCGTCGCGAGCCTGAACGGCATCCCGCTCGTCTACCCGCCGGGCGAGAGGATCAAGTATTCCAACGCGGCCATCGGCGTCGTCGGCGCGGTCGTGCAAAAAGTGTCCGGCAAGCCGTTCGAGGACGCGGTGGAAGCGGCCGTGCTGAAGCCACTCGGCATGGCGGCGAGTTCGTTCCGGCCGACGCCGGTGGTCAAGAAGGATCTCGCGGACGCGGTGATGTGGACGTACCACGGCCGCGAGTTCCCGGCCCCGACGTTCGAGCTGGGCATGGCCCCGGCCGGGTGCATGTACTCGACCGTCACCGACCTCGCGAAGTTCGCCACGTACCTCTTCGCCGGCGGCAAGGCCGGCGACGCGCGGCTCCTGAAGCAAGAGACGATCGACCAGATGTTTGCCCCGCAGTTCGCGAAGCCGGACGCGAAGGACGGGTTCGGCATCGGGTTCCACGTCGGCGAGTTGGACGGCCTTAAGGAAGTCAGCCACGGCGGCGCGATCTACGGGTTCGCCACGACGTGGTCGATCCTGCCGAGCGAGAAGTTGGCCGTGATCGTGGTGTGCTCCCGCGACGTGGCGAACGCGGTCGTCGGGCACGTCTCGAACGCGGCGTTCCGTATGATGCTCGCGGCGAAGGCCGGGAAGCCGCTGCCGGACGTTCCCCGGACCGAGCCGCTGACGGTCGAGGAGGCCCGCGGCCTCGCCGGGCGGTACGCCGCGAAGGACACCTGGCTGGAACTGGACGAGTCGTTCGGGCGGCTGTACCTGACGCTCGCCCGCGGCGGGGTGCGGTACGAACTCCGCAAGTCGGGGACCGATTTGGTAACTGACGGAGTGTTGCAAGTCGGCGGGTTAAAGATCGCCCGCGACGGCGACACGTTGACGACGGCCGCGAAGACCGTCTACACGAAGGAGCCGACCGCGACGACTCCGCCGCCGGAACCCCCGGCGAAATGGAAGGGGCTGATCGGCGAGTACGGGTGGGACCACAACACGCTGTTCGTTTATGAACGAGCCGGGAAGCTGCACGCCTTGATCGAGTGGATCGAGATCGACCCGCTGACCGAGGAGTCGGAGGACGTATTCGCGTTCCCGAACCAGGGGATGTACCACGGCGAGAAGCTCGTGTTCACCCGCGACAAGTCCGGCCACGCCACGAAGGTGACGGCCGCGAGCGTCGCGTTCGAGCGGCGGAAGGTGGACGGCGAGAACGGCGAGACGTTCCGCGTCCAGGCCGTGAAGCCGGTCGCCGAGTTGCGGGCGGCCGCGCTCGCGGCGACGCCGCCGAAGGAGGACCGCGAGTTCCGCAGGCCGGACCTCGTCGATCTCGCGACGATCGACAAGACAATCAAGTTCGACATCCGGTACGCGACGGACAACAACTTCCTGAGCACGCCGTTCTACACGTCGGCGAAGGCGTTCATGCAGAAGCCGGCGGCGGAGGCGGTCGGCCGTGTTCACAAGAAGCTCGCGGCCGCCGGGTACGGCCTGCTCGTCTACGACGCCTACCGGCCGTGGCACGTCACGAAGATGTTCCGCGACGCGACGCCGGAGAAGTTCCACGGGTTCGTCGCCGACCCGGCGAAGGGGTCGCGGCACAACCGCGGCTGCGCCGTGGACCTGGGGCTGTACGACCTAATTACCGGCAAGCCGGTCGAGGTGGTGAGTGGGTACGACGAGTTCTCGGACCGCGCGTACCCGGACTACGTCGGCGGCACGTCGCGGCAGCGATTCCACCGCGACCTCCTGCGGCGCTCCATGGCGGCGGAGGGGTTCACCGTGTACGAGGCCGAGTGGTGGCATTTCGATTATTCCGACTGGCGGGCGTACCCGATCCTGAACAAGACGTTCGAGGAGTTGGCGAAGCCGTGAATCGCGGTCTATCAATACCCACGCTTCAACCACTCACGGAGCCGACCCGATGGCGAAGGTGATCGACTGGCTGTACCAGCGCACGTCTTGAGACACCTGCAAGAGCGCCCAGGGGTTCCTTGGGCCGAAGGGTGTGACGGCGACGACGACGGTGAACGCGACGAAGCAGAAGATCGACGAGGAGGGGGCGCTGGCCCTGCTCGCCGGGATCGACAAGCTGATCGCGGCGAAGGGGAAAAAGGTCGAGACGCTCGACCTGAAAAAGAACCGGCCGAGTGACGAGGAGATTCTCGCGCTCATCATCGGCCCGACGGGGAACCTGCGGGCCCCGACGGCGAAGGTCGGCAAGACGATGGTGGTCGGGTTCAACGACGAGGCGTACAAGGCGGTGTTCGGCTGATGTCGTTAGACACGAGTGCCTGAGGGTCTACGGTGGAGGTCGCGTCTTTGCCCCGGAGGGGCGGCGGGCTGTAGCCACGGGTGGAGCGCAGCGCAACCCGTGGGAGGCCCGCAGAAATGCGACCGCCCCGGCGGGGCGGAGGAACGTTCCTCCGCCCCGCCGGGGCGGTGTTGATTCGGATTCCATTCCACGGGTTTCACCCGTGGCTACAGTCCGTGGCCCCACCCGGGGCCAAAACCCTGTCTAACCGGGCGTTCAGAATTGCCCGTTACGGGACCGGTGCAAGCACCACGCGGAACCCGATGCTGCGGTCCTTGCGGTCCGGCAGCTCGCCGCGGCGGGCGGCAGATCTCGCTCGCGCCATCGGCTCGTCGAACGCGCCGCCGCGGACGGCCCGTAGGTCGCCGGTCGTCGGGCCGGTCGGGTTCGTCCGCGGCCCCGGCGGGTAGCCGCGGGCGTAGTAGTCCTGGCACCATTCCGCCACGTTCCCGTGGCAGTCGATCAGCCCGAACGGGTTCGCGCTCGACCGGCCGACCTTGTTCGGCTTGTCGATCTTCGCCGGCTTCGCGTCGGGTTGCTTCTCCTGCGGCGGTGGCGGGGCGACCGCCTCGCCGTGTTCCGGCAGCAACTGGTCGCCGAACGCGAACGGCGTCGTCGTCCCGCCGCGGCACGCGAACTCCCACTCGGCCTCCGTCGGTAGCCGGTACGCCCACCCGCGGCGCTTCCCCCGGTCGCGGGCGTTGAGCCGCTTGCAGAACTCCTGCGCGTCCGCCCACGTCACCTGCTCGACCGGCCACTCCCCGGCCCCCGGCACGCGGCTGACCGTCCACGCCGGGGAACTGCCCATCAGCTCCTGGTACTGGCCGTTCGTCACCTCCGTGACGCCGACGTAGAACGGCCGGTCGAGCGTCACCTCCCCGGCCGGGCCTTCCTCCGGCCCGCGGCCCGGCTCGTTGTCCGGCGACCCCATCACGAACGTGCCGCCGGTCATCAGGACGAACTTCATGCCGATCGGGTTCGTGAACTCCGGCGTCGGGGGCGGGTCCGGCATCAGGGTGAACCGGTAGAGCATGTACCCGAGCGTGCCGACCGTCACGGCCGCGACGAGCGTGACCAGCCACCCGGTCAGCCCGCCGGCGTGGCGGGCACGCTCCCGGACGCGGGCCGGGGCCTCGGAGGCCGGCAGCTTGAACGCCTGACTGCTGCCCTCCGGCTCCAGCGCGAACGGGGACGGCGGGCGGTGGGCCGTCGGGTGCGGGTGCGACCCGGACGGCGGCGGGCAGAACGGCACGAGCGCCATCGCCGCCTGCGCCGGCGTCTGCGGCCGGTCGCCCGGCCCCTTCGCCATCATCCATTGGATGAGCGCGTCCAGCTGCGGCGGCGCGTGCGGCAATCTCGCGAGCAGGCTCGGCGGCGGGTCGGTCACGTGCTTGACGAGCTTCTCCGTCGGCGTCGCCCCCTCGTAGGGGACCTTCCCGGTCAGCAGGTAGAAGAGCGTCGCGCCCAGCGCGTACACGTCGGCCCGCGTGTCCACGTTCTGCGGGTTGCGGGCCTGCTCCGGGGCCAGGAAGTCCGGCGTGCCGATGACGAACCCCTCCTGCGTCACCCGGCTCGCCTTCTCGCTTTGATGCGTCTCGTTGAGCATCGCCAGCCCGAGGTCGAGCACCTTCACCTGTCCGGTCTTCGCGGCGATGAGGTTGCTCGGCTTCACGTCGCGGTGAACCAACCCCCGCTCGTAGGCGTGGTGCAGGCCGAGCGCCGCCTGCCGGATGTAGTCGCACGCCAGCGGGATCGGCATCGGGCCGTGGTCGCGGACGAGCTTCGTCAGGTCCACGCCGTCCACGAACTCCATCGCGAGAAAATGATCGCCGCCCGCCTCGTCGGCGTCGAACGCGAGGACGACGTTCGGGTGCGACAGCGTCGCGACGGCCTGGATCTCCTGCCGGAACCGGCGGACGGTGAGCGGGCTGGCCAGCTTCTCCCGGCGGATGACCTTCAGCGCCACGTCCCGGCCGAGGCGGGTGTGGACGGCCCGGAAGACGCGGCCCATGCCGCCCTCGCCGATCAGGTCGAGGATGCGGTACGGGCCGACGAGCAGGGACTTCCCGCGGCCGCGGAAGATTTCCTTGATCTGGTAGCCGGTCAGCCACGCCCGCTTGTTGAGTTCGCGGGCGACGGCCTGGGAGTCGGCCCGTTCGAGTTGCGCCCACGACCGGAGGGCGGTGAGTTGCGCGGCCGTCAGGAAGCCGGACGCCTCGATGGCCCGTAGAAAGTCAGCCGTGGCGTCCGCGGGGGGCATGGGCGGTCCTGGACCGGTGAGGGGCCGTTAGTTTAGCAATAGTCCGAACGCGGGCGAGGCGGCGAGTCGTCCGTAGCGTAGTTCAGAAAGTCCCGAGATCGCGGAGGTTTTTCGTGGGCGAAACGATCACCGTCGGCCAGGTCACGGTCCCCGTCCTGCGGCCCGACTCGGCGGCGGAACTGGGCCGGATGGTCGCGGAGGCTCGCGCGGAGAAGCGGGCCGTGTACCCGGTCGGCGGGCGGACGATGCTCGACCTCGGGCTGCCGCCGACGAAGCCGGGCGTGGCGCTCGACACGACGGCGCTCAACGGCGTGATCGACTATCCGGCCCGCGACATGACGGTGACGGTGCAGGCCGGCATGACGATCGACGCGCTGGCCGGGGTGCTGGCGAAGGAAAATCAATGGCTGCCGATCGACGTGCCGCTGCCGGGCCGGGCGACGGTCGGCGGGGCGGTGGCGGCGAACGCGAGCGGCCCGCGGCGATTCGGGTACGGCACGCTCCGCGACTACGTCATCGGCGTCAGCTTCGTGACCGACGACGGCGTCGAGGTGAAGGGCGGCGGCCGCGTCGTTAAGAACGTGGCCGGGTACGATTTCATGAAACTCCAGACCGGGGCGATGGGCACGCTCGGCGTCGTCACGCAGCTGACGCTCAAGGTCCGGCCCCGCCCGGAGGCGGCGGTGGCGGTGGCGTTCGGCTGCCCGGTGAACGGGCTGGCCGCCGCGCTCGATCTGCTGCACAAGTCGAACAGCCGGCCGGTCGCGGTCGAGTTGCTGAACGCGGCCGCGTGGAAGGAACTCGGCCTCCCGCCGGTGACCGGCGACTGGGTGGTGGCCGTCGGGTTCGAGGAGAAGCGGGTGACGGCCGACTGGCAGCGGGCGACGCTACTCGCGGAGCTGAACCGGCCGACGGTCGAGGCGGACGGCGTGTGGCAGAAGGCGACCGACCTACAAGTCCGCGCGGCGAGCCGGTTCATCGGCAAGGCGGCGGTGCGGCCGAGCGAGGCGGCCGCGGTCGCGAATCGTGCGAACCGCGACGGCGTGCTGGTCCACGGCCAACCGCTCAATGGCATCCTGTGGGCGCACGGTGAGGCGTTAAGCGATGAGTTCGTGCTTCGCCGCGGGGCTACGAGGCCGGCGAAGGGCGGCGCGGACTGGGAGCTGATGAAGCACGTCAAGCGAACGCTCGACCCGGACGACGTGTTCAACCCCCGCCGCCTGTGGTGAAAGGGAAATGGGCGAAAGCCCAGGGTCGGCCGACCCTGGGCTTTCGCCCAAACACCTACTTCAACGTCGTCAAAAACTCCACCAAGTCCCGCACCTCGCGTGGGGTGAGCGTCTTCTCCACCGACGGCATCGCCGACGACGACACGACCCGCTTCTCGATGTCGGCCGCCTCGACCGTCACCGTCGCGCCGTCCGGCTTCCGCACCGTCACCGCCGCCTTCGTCTCGGCCAGCAGCGTCCCGGCCAGCACCCGGCCGTCCGCCAGCGTCAGCGTCACCGTCGCGAATCCCTCGGCGATCTTCGCGCTCGGCAGGATCAGCGACTCCAAGAAGTACTCGCGGCCGTTCTTCGCGGCCACCGCCGTCAGTTCCGGGCCGGCCGTACCGCCGACGCCGCGGACGGCGTGGCACCGCACGCACTGGGCGGCCGTGTGGTTGAAGAACACCTCCCGCCCGGCGTCCGCGTCGCCGCCGCGGAGGCCGACCTGCCACTTGCCGAGCGCGTCCGTCGGCAGCTTCGACTCGAAGTCCGCCCGGTGCAGCGCCCGCACCGGCGACGGCGCGGCCTTCGTCGCCTCCACGACATCCAGTTGCAGGTCGGCCGGAACTTTCCCGCCGGACAGCTTCGCCGCCCACGCATCGAGCAGCTTCTCGGCGTCCGGCGTCTTCACCACCGGCAACGCCGCGAATACCCGTTGTCGCTCGGCGGTCGTCGCGGTCTCGCCGTTGAGAACCTCAGCGAAGAGTTTCGCGCCGCGCTTCGCGTCCGCCTTCGCGATCAGCTCGCGGGCCTCGGCGCGGATCGTCGGCGACTGGTCGGACAGCCCTGCGGTCAGAATCTCGTCGAGCGGCTTCGCCTTCTGGCTCGCGAGGAACCGCATCGCCGCGACGCGGAGGTTTGCGTCCTTCCCGGCGTCCTTCGCCCACGCCACGAACTGCCCGGTGTCCGCCTTCACGCCGAGCTTCTGAATCGTGCCGATCACCGCCGTCTGCAAGCCACCCGACGTTTTCGCGAGCAGGTTCGACAGGTTCGTTTCGACGACGGCCCGCACCGCCGTGGCGTCCCGCTTCGGCAGCGGCCGCCAGAACCCGGTAACGCGGTCCCGCGGCGGCGGGTCGGCCCAGTCGGAGATCGCCGCGAGCGCCTCGGCCCGCACGACCGCCGAGAAGTTCTCGTTCGTGACCGCGGCCAGTACCGCCCTCGCGCCGTCGGCCTTGCCGAGCCGGTACGCGGCGCTGATGCATCGCCGCACGAGCGGGTCGCCGTCCGGGATCGGCTTGTCGCCGAGCGTCGGCAGCAGCGCCGCGAGGTCCGGGTACAGCTTCTCCAGCGGCAGGTCGTGGATCGCCCGCGCCGCCTCGGTGCGGATGAACCAGTCGGCGTCCTGCAACGCCGCGGCGATGCGCTCGTCGCCGAGCTTCCGTTGCACCAGCACGACGGCCAGCCGCACGGCCGCGCTCTCGTCCTTCGCCTTCGCCGCCACCGCGTCGGCGTCGCCAATGCGGGCGAGGGCCGTCACGCAGGCGTGCCGCAGGTGCGGGTCGGCGTCGTTGGTTTCCTTCAGCAGGTCGAACAGGGCCGGGACGGCGTCCCGGTGGCCCATCTTGCCGAGCGTTTGGGCGGCGAAGAACCGCACCCGCGGGGACGCGTCCGTCAGCCGTGGCTCGAGCAGCGGCGCGGCCGTCTTCACTTTCGCGTCGATCTTCCAGCCCAACACGTTCGCCGTTTGGGCGCGGACTTCCGGGTCCGCGTCGCCGAGTAGCATGGCCAACGACAGGGCGTTTCCCCGTTGCGCGGTTCCCCAGATCGCGTGCAGGCGGGCGAGCAAGTCGGCCTTGCCGTCGTGAGCCAGTTGGTTCTGCGCCCGCCGCGCGTTCACGTCCGACTCGCCGAGCTTGACGAACGCGAACTGCGCCCGCTGTCGGACCCGCTGGTCCGGGTGGGAGTGGAGCTTGACCAGTTCCGCGATCGACCGCTGCTCGAACCCCTCCGCGAACAGTTTCTTCGTCTCGACCACCTCCGCGCTCGAGATCCGCTTCGGGTCGAACACCGTGTACACACGGCCGCCGAGGCTTTTGCCGGACCAGTCGAGGTTCACGAAGTCGCTGACGTACAGCTTGCCGTCGTACCCGAACTCGGCGTCCGTCGCCTGGATCGGCTTGAAGAAGTCGTGGTAGTCGTCGATCTCGAACCCGGCCCCGACCGGCTTCACCTTGAACGACTCCAGCCCGCCGTTGCCGGTGTAGTTGCACATCAGGAACGAGTTCTTGTACCGGTCCGGCAGGCTCGTGCCGCTGGTGAACAGGAACCCGCTCGGCCCCGTCCCGATCTTGCCGACCGGCGGCACGATGTACGCCGGCTGCCCGGCGTGGTGCAGGTGCCACAGCCGCTCGGCGAACCACGGGGCGGAGGTGTGCGGCGCGATCGACTGGTAGGCCATGTTCCACCCGCTCTCGCCGCCCTCGACGACGTACACGAGGCGGCCGTGGTCCCCCTTGTCGCAGTTGTTGTCGTCGGCGAACAGGTTGCCGTACTGGTCGAACGCCAACTCCTGCGGGTTCCGCAGGCCGCGGTGGACGACCTCCAGTTCCGTGCCGTCCGGGTTGCAGCGGAAGACCGCGCCGGTCCGCGGGCCGCTGAGGGTCGTGCCCTCCTTCGTGGTGACGTGGAACCCGCGGTCGCCGACGCTGAAGTAGAGCTTGCCGTCCGGCCCCCAGCAGAGGCCGTGCAGGTCGTGGCCGAGGAACGCCGCGTTCACGCCGAACCCGGTGAGCAGCGGCACGGGCTTGTCCGCCCCCTTCTTCAACACCCACAGGCTGGGGATGCAGGTGAAGTACACGTCGTCGTTCGTCGCCATCACGCCGGCGGCCAGGCCGTCGAGCGGGCCGTTGAACCGCGCGAGGACCGTGGACTTGTTCGCCCGGCCGCTGCCGGTCGTGTCCTCGAGCAGCCGCAGTTGGTCGGCGTGCTTCGTGAACCAGCCCATGCCGCCGTCGAACTTCTTTTCCCACTTCTGGAACATCTTGAGGCGGTCGTCGAGCGTGCGGACTTGCAGGTCGTCTTCGAGCAGGAAGGCCCGCGAGCGGTTCTCCTCCGTCCCGGCGTTGAACCGGTGCTCCTCGGCGACGTAGACGCGGCCCCGCTCGTCGAGGCCGATGGCGACCGGGCTGGCGAGCATCGGCTCCGCGGCGAACAACTCGACCTTGAACCCCGGCGGCGGGCGGAACGCGGCGATCTGCTTCGCGGCCTTGTCCGTGCCGTCCGGCAGCTTCAGGGCCGCGTCCTCCGGCGGCGTGGCGACGAGCACGAGCGGGAGGAAGAGAAGGGCGATGCCGAGGAAGGTTCGGTGCATGACGAGGGCCTGGAAGTGAGACGGTGGCGGGTTTCGTAGGGCGGGTCAAGGCTTTGCGCCGACCCGCCGGGGCAATCGGTGCGACGGCGGGTCGGCGCAAAGCCTTGACCCGCCCTACAAGAAACTACGCCCCCTTCACCTGGGGCAGCTTGTCGCGGTAGCTCTTCGCCCGCGCCTCGTCGCCCTGCTTTTGGAAGCAATCCGCGAGGCGGATCACGGCCTTGATGACCTCGTCCCTGTCCTGGTTGTCCACCACCTCGACGCGGAGCAACTCCCACATCGCCTCGCGGGGCAGGTCGAGCTGCAGGTACAGCTCGCCGAGGACGTTGTGCCCCACGGCCCGCACGACCGGATCGGCCGTCTTCGAGATCACGTCCTCGATCGCCTTCACCGCCTCCGTCGGCTTCGCCTTCATCTTCTTCTCGCCGGCCGCCTTCGTCGCGGCCCGCAGGATGACCAGCCGCTCGTGAATCGAACCGCTCGTCGGGAATCCGGCGGCCTTCGCCAGTTCCTCGACGGCCGGGGCGGTCGTGAGGGCGTTGCCGCTGCGGAACAGCATCTCGACCTCGCCGAGCCGGGCCTCGAACTTCAGGGCCGCGGGCAGCTGCTCGACCTTCGCCAGCGACGACAGGATGCTGGCCGCGTCCGAGAACTTGCCGAGTTCGGCCTGCATCCGGGCGGCGGTGTGGGCCGTGTGCCAGACCTCCCAGGCGTTCTTCTTCGCGTACTCCTGCGTAAACCCGACGAGCTTGGCGATGGCGGCCGGGGCCTCGGCCTTGAACTCCGGGCCGGTCTTCGCGTCCACGGCGCGGGCCGTCCAGTACGCCTCGCGGTACTCGAGGAACTTCTTCGTCTTCGCGTCCGTCGGGTTCTTCTTCAGCTCGGCCGCGTACAGGTCGCGGGCCTTCGCGGCCACGCCCTGGTTCTCGGCGGACCGGAGGTCGAGGGCGGCCTTGTCCATCCCCGGCAGGGAGCCGTAGTCCAGCGCGACGACGTTCGGGGCGGGGATGTCGGTGACCTGCTTGCCGGCCGTGACCTTCAGGCCGCCGGCGGACTCCGCTACGACGCCGAGGATGCGGTCTTCCTGGTAGTCCTTCTTCGGGTTGCGGAACCGGACCGAGTCCGACGCCCCGGTCCCCTGGCCGGCGACGGGGGCGAGCAGGTGGACGGACAGCCCGCCGACGAGGGCGGCTAGCGCGAATCGACGAAGCAACATGGAAGGCTCCGGGAGGGTGCGTGTGTGGTGTTGTGCGCGAACCTGTTTTTTTGGAACGACAGTGCCTGGCTGGGACCGCGGGCGTCCCGCCCGCCCACCTTCCCGGCACGGGGACCAGCCTTGAGCGGCTGGGGCCGTGGCGGGCGGGACGCCCGCGGTCCCAGGACGGCGGCCACCTCGACGGTGGGCAATGCCCCCCTATTTCTTCTCGCCGTTCGGCTGCCCGGCGGGCGCGTCCGGGGACGGCAGCTCCGCCGTCGGGTCGAGGAACGCGACGCCGCCGGCCTGCTTGTACCCGTCCTTCACGGCCGGGAACTCGTCCAGCAACTCCGCGTACCGCTCGCGGACCTCCGTGGTCAGCCCCTTGGCGTACCCCTTCTCCAGCCGGGCGATGACCTTGCCCTGCGTGTTCAACGAGTCGGCCAGCTTCGCCATGTTCCCGCCGAGCAGCTGCGTGTTCGCCTTCGCCAGGCACCGCTTCTCTTCCACGAACAGGTCGAGGATGATCGGGTACAACTTCTCGCGGTCCTGGCGGACGCGGGCCACGTCCGCGTCCTTCGGGATCGGGGCGGACACCGCGCCGACGTAAGGCCGCAGCACCTCCGTCCACCCGCTCACGGCCTTGCCCCACAGCTCCCGTTTCTTGTCGGCCGGGGCCTCGGCGGCGCGGTCCTCGATCACGAACACCTTCTCCTTGCGGAACTCCAGCGACCGCGCCCACCCGGACTTGCCGTCGGGGCCGAGGGCGGCCGTCAGGATTTCGTCCGCCTTGTCGAACTGCTTCGCCGCCCGGTACGCGCGGATTTGCTCGATCTTCGCCACCTGGAACGCGATCACCGCGTCCCGCTTGTCCGGGTCCAGTTGGGCCGTCGGCAGCTTCAGCGTGGCGTCATCGACGACGGGTACGCCCGCCAAGACTTCGAGCGCCTTCTCGTGCAACCCCAGGTCGCGGAGGGCACGGCCGAGGAACGCCCGCGGCCGGGCCGCGAGCTTGTCCTTCGCCGCCTGCTCGGTCAGCAGCTTGCCGACCACGTCCATCAGTTGTTGCGCCTCGTCGGTCTTCCCCTGCTTCTTCAGCTCGTCGATCTGCGGCCGGACCTGGGTGACGAGCCGGGCGAGGGCGTCGGTCGTTGCCTCGACGCTGCCGCCGAGTTGTTCGAGCAGCTTGAACAGCTCCGCCGCCTGGTCGAACGCCCGCTCGCGGATGCGGCCTTGGAGGGCGAGGACGATCAGGTCGCGGCGGAACTTGTCGAGGCTGTCCGCGGCGACCACGGCCGACCCGGTGTCGCCCTCGGTCTCGCCGGCCTCCTTGCCGCGGTAGGCTTCGACCTCCTTCGCCGCCGTGCCGCCGTCCTTCATGGCGAGAAGCACGGGCGTGAGCAGGTCGGCCATCTCCTTGTACTTCCCGTCCTTGAACAGCGGCACGGCGGCCGCGAACACGGCCCGCAGGCGGATTTCCTCCGCCGCGTACCACGTCGCCTTCTTGTCCCCCTCCGGCATCTGGGCCGCCTTCGCCCGCTTCACCGTGTCGGCCGCGACCTTCTGGGCGGTCGCCAGGTCGGCCGGCTTAACTTGAATGAGGTACAGTTGGGCCAGCACGTTCCGCATCCCGAAGAACGCCTTGAAGTGGTCCGGGTTGGTCGGCTCCGGGACGGCCTCGGCCGCGGTCATCGCCTTGCGGAGGGTGGCCGTCCGTTGCTCCGGCGTGAGCGGCGAGTCCTTGCCGACGGCGAGCATGAACGCGGCCCGGCCCTGCATGGTGCGGGCGGCGGCGACGCCGGAGTAGGAGACGTTCACCTTGCCGAGCGCGTCGAACGCCCGCCGGTACTCCTTCTCCTCCAGGAAGAGCTGGCCGAGCCGGAACCGGACGTTGTCCGTGGCCGGGTCGGCGGCGTGCGCCTTGTCCATCGCCAGCCCCAGCTCGATGGCCCGCTCCCGGTCCACGGCCCGGCCCTCGGCGTCGTTCGGCTCGAGCTTCCCGCGGGCCGCGAGGTAGCTCTCGATGGCGACGACCCCGGCCTTCGCGGCGACCGCCCCGCGGGACGTTTCCGCGACGTACGCGGCGGCGACGGCGGCCTGGTGCGGCCGGTCGCATAGGAAGTACGCGCGGGCCAGCCACAGCCACGCCTCGGTCGCGTCCTTCGCCGGGACGGCCGGGGTGATGAGGTCCACCGCCCGCTCGAACAAGGCGACGACGCCGGCCTGGGCCTTTTCCTTGCGGACCTCCGGCGACTCCTCCGCCTTCTTCGGCCCCGCCGGCTTTTTCGGGTCCGGCTTCTTGTCGTCCGCCGTCTCGTCCGTCCCGGCGATCATCTCGTCGAGCATCCCGAGGCGGACCTGGGCGGCCATCAGGCACTCGTCGAAGTTCGTGTACTCGGCCGGGGCCTTCTTCATCGCGTCGCCGACGATGAACCGGATGGCCCGCATCCGCTGGCGGGTCGCCCGCTCGGTGTAGTCGTTGTCGAACTCCTGGAGTTGCTTGTACTCGCGGGCCGCCTCCTGCAGCAGCGCGCGGGCCGACGAGGAGACGGTCAGCAGCTTCCGGGCGTTGGGGTCGGTCTTCTTGTCGTAGACGTTGCCGGCGTCGTTCTCCGCCTCCCGCTGGGTGAGGTAGGCGTGGTAGAACGTCATGCTCAGCCGCTCCGGCGTCATCCGCGGCTTGTACTTGTCCTTGTCGAGCCAGTTCTTCGCCTTCACGCGGGCCGACCGGACGGCGGGCAGTTCCCCGGCCCGCGCGGACAGGTACTCGCCCTGGGCCTCGAAGAACTCGACCATGCGGACGCCGTCGGCCCCGGCCTGCGGGTTGCGGGCGGCCTCCGACCGGATCGCCTGGAAGGTTTCCTTCGCCTTGCCCACGTCCTGGATTTCGAGGTCGCACGCCCCGGCCCACGCGCGGGCGGACCAGCAGATCGGGTTGTTCGGGTCCACCCGGCTGAGGTCGGTGAAGATTTGCTTCGCGTCCTTCAGCGCCGCCGCCCGCTCGAGCGCCTCGTTCCCCTCGGCGGCGAGGTACGTCTCGGACAGGCTGAACTGGTTGATGCCGCGGTCCAGCTCCGCCTGCATCGCCTCGCGGGTCAGGCTGCGGCGGCGGAACGGGTCGGTCGTCGGGTTATCGACGACGGCCTTGATCTGCTTGGCCGCCTCCCCGAACCGCTCGGTCGCCTTCTTGAACAGCGGCCGGATGGCGACGTACGCCGCCTTCTTCTCCTTCATCTTGCCGGGGTCCGGCCGGCCGTCCTCGCCGTAGGGGACCTCGATCCGGGCGGCCCGGTTCAGCCGCGCCTTCGCCTGGAGGGATAGCACGCGGGCCGACGCGAGCGCCGCCTCCGCGGCGCGGGGGTGCTTGGGGTGGTCGAGCAGGAAGAAGTCGAACTGTTGCTTCGCCTGCGCGATGGCCGCGTCCCGGACGGACTCGTCCGTCTCCAGTTGCGCGAGCAGGAGGTGGGTCTTCGCCTTCTCCAGCGGGATGACGACCTTCATCTCGGCCGTCGGGTTCTTGGCCAGCTCGTCGAGGTACTCGAGGGCGAGGTCCGGCATCCCGTTCTCCCGCAGCCCCTGGACGAGGTCGAACGGGTCGGGCGGGGCGGCGAGGGCGGGCGCGGAACAGGCAACGAGCAAGGTGGCGACGAGCAGGGAGCGGGTCATTCGGGAGAACTCCGACCGACGGGAGCGCGGCAGTCCGAAGGGTGAGACGCGAGTACGTCACGGGCGGTTCCCGTACCGTGATTCTTGCGTGCGGATAAGATCAGTCAAGGGTAGAACCCGGAGCGGCAGCGACGGGGTGTGGCGCGGCCAAGCACCCCGTCGCTGCCGCTCCGGGTTCCACAACTCCTTGCTGTCGTCGCCCGGCGGGCCTGATAGATTATCGGAACCGCCGCGGTATCCCTCCCGCCAGAACTTTGCGTTCCTCACGGGCGTTCCCATGCGTTTGCTTGCCACCCTCGCCCTCGTCCTCGCGGCCGTGCCGGCCCGCGCCGGGTCCTCGAACTCGCTGCTCGACGTGTCCCCGGACGGACTACGGCTGCTCGTCGCGAACACGGACACCGGCACGGTCACGGTCGTGAACCTCGAGACCAAGCGGGTCCACTGCGAGCTGCCGGCCGGCGACCACCCGGAAGGGACGGCGTGGGCCGGCGGCGTCGGCCTCGTCGCCGTCTACGGCGACGACCGCCTGCTGTTCCTCGACGCCGACAAGAAGGCGGTCACACACATCCTGAAAGTCGATGACGAACCCTACGGCGTCGTGACGACGAAAGACGGCAAGACGGCGTTCGTGTCGCACGACTACCCCGGCACGGTCAGCGTCATCGACGTGGCCGCGAAGAAGGTGGCCCGGACGTTCAAGGTCGGCGAGGGCTGCCGCGGTCTCGCGCTGTCGAACGACGAGAAGACGCTGTTCGTCTCCGAGTTCTTCACCACGAAGCTGCTCGCCGTGGACGTGGCGACCGGCAAGGTGACCGACGCCTGGGCCGGGTACGCGTCCGACAACCTCGCCAGGCACGTCGTCCTGCACCCGACGCGGCCGAAGGCGTACGTGTCGCACCTCCGCAGCAACCTGTCGGTCTTCTCCGCCCGCGGGTCGATCTTCCCCGAGATGTCGATCTGCGACCTCTGGACCCGGACGGACGGCGAGAAGCGGCGGCGGACGATCGCCCTCGACACGTTCAACGGCGTGCGGGTCATGGCCAACCCGTGGGAGTCGGCGTTCTCCCCGGACGGCAAGACGCTCTACACGATCTACGCCGGGACGAACGACGCGAACGTCTGTTCCGTGATCGACGACGACTACGTCGAGATTCGGCCGCTGTCCATCGTGGCCCTCGGCAAGCACCCGCGGGCAATCCGGGTGAACCCGACGACCGGCGAAGTCTACGTCTACAACACGATGGACTACGAGGTGACGGTCCACGACGGGAACCTGCGGCAGAAGTCGAAGGTTACCGTGTGTGCCCCGGCCCACACGCCGGAGTGGCGGCGGGGGAAGGAACTGTTCGTGACGGCGAAGTCGCCGATGGGCCGGACCGGGTGGGTGTCGTGTTCGTCGTGCCACCCGGACGGGCTGACGGACGCCCGCGTGTGGGAGAACCCGGAGGGCCACCGGCGGACGCCGCACCTGTTCGGGCTGGCGCACACGCACCCGCTGCACTGGTCGGCCGACCGGGACGAGGTGCAGGACTTCGAGTACACCGTCCGCGGCAAGCTGATGCAGGGCCGCGGCCTGTGCGACCTGAAGCTGAAGCCGCGGGAGACGTTCACCGAGTTCGCGGAACTCGACCAGACGCTCAGTGACGTGACGCCGGACCTGGACGCGCTGGCGGTGTACACGAACGCCTTCGCGTTCCGCCTCTCGCCGCACGCCCCGGCCGGGAAGCTGTCGGCCGCGGCCGAGCGCGGCAAGGCGGTCTTCTTCAGCAAGGAGGCGAACTGCGCGAGCTGCCACGCCGGGCCGTACTTCTCCGACAGTTCGTTGAAGCAGCCGTTCGTCCGGCACGACGTGGGGACCGGCGACCACCCGGCGGAGAAGATCGGCCCCCGTTACGACACGCCGACGCTCCTCGGCGTGTACCGGCAGGGGCCGTACCTGCACGACGGCCGGGCGGCGACGCTCAAGGACGTGCTGACGACGTGCAACAAAGGCGACAAGCACGGCAAGACGAGCCACCTCAAATCAGCCGAAGTCGATGATCTGGTGGCGTTTCTGAAAGCGCTGCCTTACGAGATGCCGCCGGACGAAACGCCGAACAGCGTGAAGCACCGGCTGAAGCTCTCGTACCCGCGGCCGACGGCGAACCGCGGGGCGGAGTAGCGCGTCTGTCCGGGGGCGGGCGGGCGAGATATACTGCTGGGAAGCCGCTGGAGAGGTGGCAGAGTGGTTGAATGCGTCGGTCTCGAAAACCGATTTACCCGAAAGGGTAACGAGGGTTCGAATCCCTCCCTCTCCGCTGTTTGATGCACGCCAGAATCACTTCGAAAACCAGGCGTTTCGGCCCCGTCCCGAAGCGCCTGAGCGTCTGCCGGAACCCCGCTTTGGGGACAAACTGGGGACAACACTGGCTTCACGCTGAGGTTACGTCTCTGGTCTCCTCCCGAAGAATTCGACGGGGAGGGGTCCGGCCATGGCGTCGCTCGAACAGCGGGGCAACCGCTTCCGCGTCATCTTTCGGCTCGGCGGACAGAAGCACCACGTCAGCGTGAAGGCGGCAGACCGCAGGGACGCCGAGGCGTGCCTCGTTCGGCTCGAAGAGAACCTGCGGCTCGTCGAACGGGGGCGGCTCGCGATCCCCGACGGGGCCGACGTCGGCCTGTTCCTCCTCTCCGACGGACGGCTGGAGCAGAAGGTCACGGTTGTGCGGCCCGTCCGGCTCGACGAGATGTTCGAGACCTACCGCACCGAGTTCACCGCCGGGGCGAAGGAGGCCATTACCCGCGAGATGGAGAACATCCACCTGAACCATCTTTCCCGGCTCATCGGCGGGGACACGACGGTCATGAGCGTCACCGCCGGCACCGTCCAACAGTTCGTAGATGCGAGGAGTCGCGAACTCCACTTGGGGCACCCGGTGAAGCCGAAGACCGTGCGGAAGGCGGTCGCCACACTCCGCTTCGTCTGGAACTGGGCGTACCGCCGGGGGCAGGTGCCGACCAAGTTCCCCGAAGTTGATCTCGTCTTCCCGAAGGAGAAGCAGCCTGAGCCGTTTCGCACCTACGACCAGATCCAGGTGATCCTCGCCCGCGGGGGCATCGACAAGCGGCGCGAGCGCGAGCTCTGGGACGGCCTGTTCCTCGATCCCGCGCAGGTCGCAGAAGTTCTCGAACACGTCCGGCGAAAGCCGAACACGAAATACCTCCACCCGTTTCTCGTCACGGCCGCCTACACCGGGGCGAGGCGGAGCGAACTGTTCCGCGCACGGGTCGAGGACTTTGACTTTGGCGGGAAACTGATCCTCCTCCGCGAGAAAAAGCGGAGCCGGGACAAGGAGACGTTTCGCACGGTGGACATGTCGCCCAAGGTGGATGCGGTGATGCGGGCGTACTTCGCCGACGGACACCCGGGCGGGACGGTCGCGTTCTGTTCCAAGACGGAGAAGTCGCTCACCGACGGGCAGGCGTGGAAGGCGTTTCGAACCGGGGTGCGGGGGTCGCGGTGGCACATCCTCCGCGGCTTCCACGCCTTCCGCCACTCGTTCGCGTCGAACCTGGCCGCAGCCGGCGTGGACCAGCGGGTGATCGACGAACTCATGGGGCACACGACCGTCGAGATGCAGCGGCGGTACCGCCACCTCTTTCCGGACCAGCGCCGGGCGGCAATCCTGAGCGTATTCGGTGGTTGAAGATCCCGAAGCGGGCGTGGTAAACGGGAGGCATGTTGAAAGCCTTCGTCGGTGTTGCATCAGAGCACGGTCTCGCCGTCCTCCAGCCGGAGCGGGACGAGACCATTTCGTTCGTCGAACAGTCGCTACGGGTCGGCCCTAACCGCGTCGGCTTCTGGGCAGTTCTTGACGACACCGAAGCGAGGTGCGTTCAGGCGCTCTTCGTCGGCGGGCGTAGGCGCGAGGCGATGTTGTTCCTCGACCGAACCGCCCGCGACATGGGGCGCATCCTCCCGGCCACGCCGCCGGTCTCGCACTGACACGCACCGATTTCGAACACACGATCCGGATCGTAACCGACCCACCGCGTGTGGTATCGTGACCGCCCGGCTTTGAGAGAAGCGGCGGGCACCCGGCGGCAAGGAGGCGAACGGTTGAGCAAGAAGAAGACTTCAAAACCCCGGAAATTGGCCACACGGAAACCCTCCACGCCCGCCGTCCAGGGCGAGTTGCTGACCGACCTGCGCTCGCTCATCGAACAAGCCCGCGAGGCCACCGCACGAGCCGTCAACTCGGCCTTGGTCCTCCTTTACTGGAGCGTCGGCGACCGGATTCGCCGCGACATCCTCAAGGAGAAGCGGGCCGGCTACGGCGAACAGATTGTGCCGACACTGTCGGCACAATTGGCTCCGGATTACGGGAGCGGGTTCGGCAAGCGAAACCTCTTCCGAATGATCCAGTTCGCCGAGGTGTTTCCGGACCGGGGGATTGTGTCGGCGCTGTCGGCACGATTGGGCTGGAGTCACTTCATCGAACTCCTGCCCATACCCGAGCCGCTGAAGCGGGAGTTCTACGCCGAGATGTGCCGGGTCGAGCGGTGGAGCGTGCGAACGCTTCGCGAGAAGGTCGGCGGCATGCTCTTCGAGCGGACGGCCCTCTCCAGGAAGCCGGCCGAACTCGCCAAGCAAGAACTCGCTAAGCTCCGCACCGCCGACCAGCTTTCTCCCGACCTCGTGTTCCGCGACCCGTACTTCCTCGACTTCCTCGGCCTGAAGGACACCTACAGCGAGAAGGATTTGGAAGCCGCAATCCTCCGCGAGATCGAGGCGTTCCTGCTCGAACTGGGCGGCGGGTTCACGTTCGTCGCCCGGCAGAAGCGGATGGTCATCGACGGCAAAGACTTCACCCTCGACCTCCTCTTCTTCCACCGGAAGCTCCGCCGCCTCATCGCCGTCGAGTTGAAACTCGGCGAATTCGAGGCGGCCTTCAAGGGCCAGATGGAGCTCTACCTCCGGTGGCTCGACCAGCACGAGCGGGAGCGGGGGGAGGAGTCGCCGCTCGGCCTCATCCTGTGCGAATCGGCCGGGGAGGAGCAGGTCGAGCTGTTGCAACTCGGTGCGAGTGGCATCCGCGTCGCCACTTACCTCACCGACCTTCCGCCGAAAGCCCTTCTCGAACAGAAGCTCCGCACCATCGCGGAACTCGCCCGCAATCGGTTGATTGAGAAGGAAGAGTGACCGCGAGGCGGGCTTGCCCAGCACCGCGCGTTGAGTGGCGAGATCTCGGTTGGGAATGTGGCAGACACCGTCTTCCGTGTTCTCCGCAGGCGGGGCGCTGAAGACTCTTTCTTTTTGCAGGAACCTACGGTTCCCGCACCCTCCCTCCGGCACGGCGGGAAGGGTGCATTCGTGATGTCGTAAGCACGAGGCGATAACCCCCTCCGACTCCCTCCGGTTCAGGCAGGCGTGTGGGACACACACCGGCTCATGCAGAAAACGCCCACCGCCGTCGGGGGGGCTGGGGGGGCGGCCCCCGGGTCCCCCCCCGGAGCACCACCCCGGCCGCCGCCGCAGCAAGGGGGGTGA